>CAVLBP010000081.1:0-10628 GCA_963661325.1 bacterium | reverse complement strand
AAAAAACCTCTTGTGGCTATATTTTTATTAAGGAGAAATAGTCATAGGAGTTTCAAAGTGTGTGGGAGAAAAGAAGTATCAATATGAAACGCAGGAAATACATGTGACACATGATGATATTGATTTGTATGGCATGGCTTTGATACCAAAAAGTGATACAGAAGAAACATTTCCGACGGTTATATTTGCCCATGGAGCAGAAAGCAATTACAAAAGTGATATAACGACGCTGAAGTCACTTGCAAAGAGTGGTGTTGCCTGCTATACATTTGACTTTTATGGATGGACGGATCGAAGCACCGGACCAAAAGGAACACATTGGTTTAAGAATGTTCCACAAGGCGTGGATGATTCCTATGAACAGAAGGTTTTACAACAGGTAGAGGATTTGAACGCCGTGATAGAAAAGGTAAAGACGTTTTCCTTTGTGGATAAGGAGCAGTTATACCTTTTGGGAAGCAGTATGGGTGGAGCGACGGTTGCTGCCACATCTGTAGAGCACTCTGAAGATATTTCCGGTATTATTTTACAGTATCCGGCGATTAATCTTGTGCCAGGGGCAATGAAAGACGGAGATACCTACAGTGTGAATCGCTATGAGAAGCCAGTGCTTTTATTGCAGGGAACAAAAGATAAAATTGTGCCACAAAGCATGTCAGATGCTTTGGCAGAGTATTACAATAAAGAGGACAGCAATCATTGCAAGTATGTCATTTATGAGGGACAGCCGCATGTATTTGATGGAAAATACAAAGTGATTGCTGCCAAGGAAATCTATCAATTTATTAGAGATACATCAAAGTGATTCACGGTATTGCCGTGGTGTCATTTGCGTAATACGTTTAAAAGTATTTTGAAAGTGGCTCTGTGAGGAGAAGCCTAGAAAATTGCTGATTTCGACGAGAGAACGGTCGGAGTTTTCCAGTAATCGCTTGGCTTCTTCTATTTTTTTTTGCGTGATGTATTCGGTCAGGGTAAGACCGGTTTCTGCCTTGAATTTGGTGGTCAGATGATTTCTTGTTATCTGCATATGGTCTGCAATATCTTGTACGCGAATGCCATCCGTCAGATGCTCTTCTAAATAATCGTTAATGCTGCGGATAAATTTAGATTGCATACCGGAAGATTTGAGTTTTTGCACCCGGTCGGTGTAGTCGAGCACCATATTAAGATGCAGATTCATGATATGCGCGGAGTCATCTAAGGTTTCGACTTTCTGGATATAGGTATCACTTAAAGATAAGGCTTCTTCAGCAGAGAGTCCGCCGCGGATGGCAGCTCTTGCAACCAGAGTTATGGTAATGATAAATGTATTTTTGAGTTGCCTGATGGGGGATGAAGCAGTTTTGCCAATATTTCCCGGGGAAAAATTGCTTACATAGTCGGCTATTCCTTCACTATCACCGGACGAAACATAAGAAAGCAGGCGGTTCTCAAACTGCATGGTATTATGAACCGATGGATAGGATTCGTGCCTTGTATAAATTTCGTGTACTTCTTCGTTGAAATCGGTGCATGTAGACTGAAAACTAATGGGTGAAAGCGAATTATATAACATGATATCCTGCATGGAAACCATCTCGTCGTTGACATAGTAATGCAGCAGAATAAGCATGTGTAAAAAATTATTTGGAGACATGACAGGTGTGTAGGTCATGCTTGCGCAAAAACTTTCGGTATCAGCATTGCTTGTGGAACCGAGAAGAAAGGCCATCTTGCGGATTGTTGTTTTGTCTGGTGTGACATAAGCAATAGGACCGATCAAAAGTGCATGTTGTTCTCTACGCACAATACCAAAATAGAGATGATATGGTGTGATGTAGTAGCCAATCTGCTGCTCAATAGATAAAAGATTAGATTCACATAATTTTACCGGATCCAGTGTGAGAGGAAAAAGCGTATGTATACTGACACAGCGATTATCAACGTAATGACGAATGGGAAAACCGGACAACTGTGACATATTTTCGCAAATAAATTCATAATCAATATTTTTCATGATGCCATCCTTTTTTGTTGATAAACACAATAGTTGCAAATATCATGCAATAAAACCACCATATATGCAATAAAAAAGGAAGAATCATAGCATATGATGTAAAAAAAGAAAGGACGAAATAGCAGTATGAAAGTAAAGAAAATAATAGGAATTATCGTAGGAGTTTTGGCTGTCGTCAGTGTGACCGGACTTGTCATTACGGGATGGAAAATTAATTGGGGACCATTTTCATTCTTACATACATGGCAGGGAGATGCAGACAAAATTAAGGAGACTTATGATGTCAGCAGAAAGAATGAAATCATATTTTATGGAGCATCGAATTTCTCTCTGTGGGATCAGCTGGATGAAGATTTAAAGGATGCTGGATTTACGGTGCAGAATCACGCTTTTGGCGGCAGTACAGATGCTGATTTAATGGAATTTGCAGATCAGATTTTGTATCCATATGAACCATCGGTCATTGTTCTTCAGACGGGTTCTAATGATTATGTAAATTTATCTGGAACGGATGAAGAAAAAGTTGCAAAATGTATGGAAAATAAAAAAGAAATGTATGCTACATTTCATGAAAAATTGCCGGAGGCAAAGATTGTTATCATGAGTGGATTGCTTCTGCCGGGAAGAAGTGAATATACAAAGATGACACAGATGATAAATAAAGAATTGCAGCAATATGCGGATGAGACAGATTATTTATATTATGTAGATGCAGAGGCAATGACTTATGATGGGCAGGATTATCGTACGGATCTCTTCCGTAAGGACGGAATTCATCTGAATCATGAGGGTGAATTGCTGTGGTGTAAGGATTATATTGTACCGATGCTTCAGCAGATTCAATAAAAGAAAACAAGTATAAAAAAGTCAAAAATTACAAATACACTAACATAACTACAAGAAAAACTGCACATGGATGATTATAATACCCATAGAATCAAAAAATTTTATGGGTATTTTTAATACAACAAGGGTTATTAAAAAAAGAAGAGGAGTGGAACGAATGAAAACGATTAGAGCAAAGTTCTTGGATGCAAAAGCATTCGACAGCCGGGTGAAATCACCGGATATGGAAAAGAAAGAAAAATGGATGGGGTATCTGCTTGGACCAGCAGGCGCATTGCTTTTGAATGCAGTTATGGCATCTTATCTGAATGTATACTACACGGATGTATTAAAGCTGACGACCGTGTGGGGCGGAATGTTTCTTATGGTATTCCCGATTTTATCAAAGATTATTGATGCCATCACAAACGTTTTGATGGGATATATCATTGACCACACAAAAACAAAACAAGGAAAAGCAAGACCATATCTGCTTCTTGCAGCGGTATTGCTTCCAATTACCGGAATTCTGTTATTTACGGTTCCTGAGTCAAATGAAACATTAGAGGTATTCTGGGTAATGCTTTCATATAACCTTTTTTATTCATTTGCATTTACCATTTATAATATGAGCCACAGTCTGATGGTTCCATTGTCTACTAGAAATTCCGAACAGCGCGGTGTTCTGGCAGTCTTTAATAATGTGGCAACCATTATGATCTCGGGTATTATCGTTGCCCTGATCTTCCCAATGCTGATCCTGCCAAAGTTGGGCGTGGATAAGGCTTCCTGGATCACCATGGCAGTCATCTTGTCGATCATCGCTCTGCCATTGACCTTGCTTGAGTACTATCACACCAAGGAACGTGTCACGGAAGAAAGCGCAGATGACGAGGAAGCGTCTACGGTCACTTTTAAAGAGCAGATGAAAGCTGTATTTACAGACCGCTATATGTTCTGCTTGCTCTTGTATTTTCTGGTTTATACCGTAGGATCGACCATGAAAAATATTTCACTGGTCTACTATTGCAACTATGTTTTGGGAACCTATAACGACGGCATTACCCAGACCATGGTTTCAGTCATCGGCGGTATCCCAATGGGAATCGGTATCTTTGCCGTATGGCCGCTGGCAAAGAAATTTGGAAAGAGAAATCTGACCATGGCGGGTTTTGTACTCTATGCTATCGGTAGTGCTATCTGTTGTCTGGCACCGACCAATATGGTCATCGTGCTTGTGGGACAGTTTATCAAAAATATTGGAGGACTTCCGTGTGCTTATGTATTTATGGCATTGATGGCAGACACATACGATCATTTGGAATGGAAGAACGGATTCCGTGTGGATGGTGCGGCAATGTCGATTTATTCCATTATTACTGTAACGATGACCGGTGTTTGTACGGGAATATTCAACCTGCTTTTGTCAAAATCAGGATATGTAGCACCAAGCCTTGTGGATGGTGTGACGGTTGCAGCAGCACAGCCGGATTCCGTTAAGTCTATGCTGGTATTTTGCTTTGTCGGCTTGGAAGTCATCACGGCAATTATTGTTATCGTTCTTTTGTCCTTTGTAAATGTGGAAAAGGGCTTGCAGGAGAAGCAGGATGAAATCGCAGCAAGACGTGAGGAGAAGAAATGAAACATCAAGACATCATTGAAAAAATGACCTTAGAGGATAAGATCGCGCTTTGTAGTGGAAAGGATTTTTGGCACACCAAGGATATGGCACAATACGATCTGCCGTCTATCATGATGAGCGACGGACCACACGGACTGCGCAAGCAGGAGGCGGAGGCAGATATGCTTGGCGTGAATGCATCCGTTCCGGCGACCTGTTTTCCGACCGCCGTTACGACAGGATCTTCCTGGAATGTGGATCTGATGCAGAGGATCGGGGAGGCGATCGCGGAGGAAGCCCTTGCCAATCAGGTGTCGATCGTGCTTGGACCCGGTGCCAATATGAAGCGAAATCCCCTGTGCGGACGGAATTTTGAATACATCAGTGAAGACCCTTATCTGGCAGGAAAGATGGCGGCTGGCTTTATCCGAGGTGTCGAGGAAAAGGGCGTGGCAAGTTCTTTAAAACATTTTGCAGGAAATTCGCAGGAGACCAAACGCTTTACCTCGGACAGCCTGATCGATGAGAGGACTTTACGGGAAATTTATCTGACTGCTTTTGAGATCGCCGTCAAAGAAGGCAAGCCGTCCACGGTCATGTGTGCCTACAACAAGATCAATGGCACGCATTGTAGTGACAATCGGGAACTGCTGACGGATATTCTGCGCGAGGAATGGGGCTTTGACGGTATGGTCGTGACCGACTGGGGTGCTATGAATGACCGCATTAGGGGCTTTGCGGCAGGATGTGATCTGAACATGCCGGGCGGCAGTGATTATATGGAAGAGGATGTTGCAAAAGCAGTCCGCGAGGGCAGGCTTTCGGAAAGCGATATTGACAAAAGCGTAGATCGAATGATCGATCTGATCTTAAATAGTGTTAAAAATCTGAAAAAAGACGCAACTTATGACAAAGACGCACATCACGCACTTGCTAAGGAAGCGGCGTGTGAGGGCATGGTTCTTTTGAAAAACCAAGACCGGATCCTGCCAATGACAGAAGGAAAGAAAGTGGCTTTGATCGGTAAGATGGCAGAGAAGATCCGTTATCAGGGGGCAGGCAGCAGCCATATCAACCCGACTAAGATCAGCCAGCCGGTCGATGCTATCGCACACAGTGCCTTTGCCATGGGCTGTGATGAGAGAGGAAATACGACGGAAGCCCTGCTTGCAGAGGCAAAGCAGGCTGCCCAAGAAGCAGATATTGCCCTTGTATTTGCAGGTCTGACGGAAGTCTATGAGTCAGAAGGATTTGACAGGGCTGATATGAAGATGCCAAAGGGGCATGTGCAGATGATCGAGGCAGTGGCAGAGGCAAATCCCAATACCATTGTAATCCTTATGTGTGGCAGTGTCGTGGAATGCCCTTGGGCAGATCGTGTAAAGGGCATCTTATATGCGGGCTTGTCCGGACAGGCAGGCGCGGAAGCGATCGCAGATATTTTATATGGAAGGGTCAATCCAAGTGGAAAATTAGCAGAGACATGGATAGAACAATACGAGGATTGTATTTGTGCCAAAGATTATGCCAAGGAAAAAGATGCCCTTTATCAGGAGGGGATTTATGTAGGCTATCGCTATTATGACAGTGCGGGTAAAAACGTGCGTTTCCCATTTGGCTATGGACTTTCCTACACGACCTTTTCTTATGATGATCTGAAGATCCAGGAAGTCGGTCAGGGTAAGTATCAGGTGACCTGCAAAGTGACAAATACCGGAGACTTGACCGGTCAGGAAGTGGTGCAGCTTTATGTGGCAGCCACAGATAGCAAGATATTTCGTCCGGCAAAGGAATTAAAAGCCTTTTCCAAGGTGGCATTGGAGCCGGGGCAGACAAAGGAAGTATCCATGACTTTGGACGCCCGCAGTTTTTCTATCTATCTGGGACAGACCTATGTGGATGCCATGCCTTCAGCAAGTGGTATAGATAGGGGCTGGATCCTGCCAAAGGGAAGATACAATATCATGATAGGATCCAGCAGTCGAAAGATCGAGTTGATGGAGACCATCGCGGTGGATGGAGTAGATTTGGAGGCACCTGCATGGCAAAAAGGATCCTGGTATGAGACGCTGGAAGGTCAGCCGACCAGAGAAGAATTTGAGCAGATGTTGGGCTATGCTTATGCACCGATCAGGCACCATAAGGGACAGTTTACCATGGAAGATACAGTAGAAGAGATGCAGGAAGAAGCCCTGATCATGAAGATCATGTATAAGGCAACGGAGATGGTCGTCAAAAAAGGCATGGGTGGCAAGATTACGGAGGAAAATGAGGCAGAGTTTCGCATGATGATGTCAGCTTCTGCGGGCAGTACCATCCGGTCTATGATGATCAGCGGCGGTATCAAGGGTGGTGTTTTGCCCGGTATGGTAGACATGGCAAACGGACATTTCTTCCGCGGGCTTGGACGGATGATGGGGATTGTCAAATAGAGAATGAGGAGATTTTTGGATGAAGGCAACAAATTTAAAAGTAGAATATCTGACAAACCCGATTGGCATTGATGTGGTTCGTCCACGCTTTAGTTGGACGTTTGAGAAGGGAACAAAGCAGACGGCATATCAGATCGTTGCAAAAGATGATCTGGACAATCTGTTGTGGGATTCCGGAAAGGTTGCATCTGAGCAGATGCATCTGGTTGTATGGGGTGCAGATGATTTAAAAAGCCGTACCCATGTGACATGGTGTGTTACCGTGTGGGATGAAAAAGATGAAGCAGAGACAAGTGAAAATGCATGGTTTGAGATCGGTCTTTTGCAGAAGCAGGACTGGACTGCCAAATGGATTACAGGTGATTATGTGCCAAAGAAAAAAGAGCGTTACCCGGTGGATTGCTTTAAAAAGACATTTGCCATTGCATCTGGTAAAAAGGTGAAAAAAGCGAGAGCGTATATGAGTGCCTGCGGTGTCTATGAAGGAAGAATCAATGGAGAAAAGATAGGCGAATCTATCCTCGCACCTGGAATTACAGACTATAGAAAGCGCGTACAGTATCAGACGGTGGATGTGACGGCTTTACTTGCAGCAGGCGATAATGAGCTTTCTTTTATGCTCGGAGACGGATGGTATCGTGGTTCTGTTGGAGCATGGGGAATGAAGAACTATTACGGTTCTGAGACAAAGCTGTTAGCACAATTGGAAATCACTTATGAGGATGGCAGTGTGGATGTCGTTGCAACAGATGAGCACTTCGATTGGACAAACGACGGACCAATCCGTTTTGCAGATAACAAAGACGGTGAAATCTATGACGCCAGAATGCAGGACTTTTTGCATGCGCAGTGGAAAAAAGCGAAAGTAACGGAACATCCGGTTGTTCCGACAGCATCAGACAACTTTATCTTAAAGGAGCACGAAGTATTTACCCATCCAAAAATGATTACAACACCGGCTGGAAAAACCGTGCTTGATTTTGGACAGAATATAGCAGGTATTGTTGCTTTTTCGGTAAATGCAAAAGCAGGACAACGTTTGTATCTTCGTATGGGCGAACTCATAAAGGATGGTGAGTTCACGCAGAAAAATGTGCAGTGTGTGAAAAAAGATAAGATAACACCTTTACAGGAAATCACCTATTTCTGTAAAGATGGGAAAAATGACTACAAGACCACATTCGCAATCTTTGGTTTTCAGTATATTGAGGTGGAAGCGGATATGGAAATCCATCCGGAAGACTTTAAGGCAATCGCAGTGTACTCTGATTTTGAGACAACGTTTACCTTTGATTCTTCCAATGCATTATTGAATCAATTTGTGAAGAACACACTCTGGTCTTTGAAAAACAATTCAGCAGATCTTCCAACGGACTGTCCGACAAGAGAACGTCATGGCTGGACAGGGGATGCGCAGCTCTTTGTGAATACAGCATCTTACATGGTTAATTATGTACCGTTTGGCTTAAAGTACGAGAGAGATCTTTGTGATTGGCAGACAAAGAACGGAAATTTCCCGCAGATTGCACCGGAGGGCGGTACTGATTTTTACATGCGCCCGATGAATGGTTCTATCGGCTGGTCGGATGCCGGTATTCTGATTCCATATCGTCTGTGGAAAAAGTACGGTGATCAGCAAATCATTGAAACCTATTATGAACCGATGCGTCGTTATGCAAAATACATGATCAGCAGAACCGGTAAGACGGAACCGGTGATATCGGTAAGAACCAAATTATCTAAGGCAGACAAAAAGTATTTATATAACTTTGGTCAGCATTATGGAGAGTGGGCAGAGCCGGCGGATGTGCATGAAATGACCTGGAAAGATTTTGCAACAGCACGTCCGGAAGAGGCGACAGCCTATCTTTCATATGTGATGAATATTATGGTTGAAATTGCAGAGACATTAGGGCATACGGAAGATATTCCTCTCTTCGCAGAATACCGTGATGGTGCGAAAAATACGTATCGCAAGTTGATGCAGCAGCCTGAGTTTTCACTTGATACGGACAGACAGGCAAGGCTGGTACGTCCGCTCTATTTTGATCTTTTGGACGAGTCGGACCGGGAGTTTGCAAAGAAGCGGCTGATCCGGGCTTTGGATAACTATGGCTGGCGTGTGGGAACCGGATTTTTATCTACACCATTTATCCTATATGTGCTGGCAGAGATCGATCCGGCATATGCCTATCGGCTTTTGGAAAATGAAGACAAGCCGGGCTGGCTCTGTATGCCAAAAGCAGGAGCAACGACCATCTGGGAAGACTGGGACGGACCTAGTTCAGATAATGGCAAAGGCGGTGGTATTGCATCTTTGAATCATTATTCTAAGGGTGCTGTCTGTGAATGGGTATTCGATGAAATGTGTGGTATCAAGATGGCAGGACAAAATCATTTTGTGATTGCACCACTGCCGGGTGGACATTTCAGCCACGCAGGCATGACATACGACAGCGTATACGGAAAAGTCGGATGTTCCTGGAAAAAGTGTGAAGATGGAACATACGCATATCATATTACAATTCCAGCAAATACATCAGCTACGGTTCGCCTTCCTGGGCGCGAAGAGCAGGTACTTTCTGCCGGAGAATATCATTTGTAGTTTTCAGGGACGTTCCTTTTGCCACGGGGAGTGTCCCTTTTGCCAACATAACTAGCCACAGGGACGTTCCTTTTGCCACAAGGAGTGTCACTTTTGGCATTTATGATATACAATTACCCAAATACGGGTAAAAATAATTGACGAACTTCCTATATGGTTGTACTATGATAGTAGAAACAAGAAGGAGGGGATGTCATGACGGTAGAAGAACTTCGAGAAAGAAAGAAAAAGTTGAAACTGACGACAAGAGATTTGGCGCTTCTTGCAGACCTGCCGCAGGGGACAGTAAGCAAGATCCTTACCGGCGAGACGAAAAATCCTTCTTATCTTACGATAGAGAGATTGGATGCTGCTCTAGAAAAAGAAGAAATGCTGGAAAGGATACATGCCTATGAACAGGCAATGCAGCAATACTTTGCAGAACACCCGGAGGATGAGGGAAATCAAAGGAAATTTGAAAAAATTTACCGCGAAAAGAACCATCTAAATAATGCGCCGATCCCTTATGCATTGCCAAGAGAGGACACATCGGAGATACAGGGAAATCTGGCATTGCAGACAAGAAAGATGTCAGCATCTGCCTTGAACCAACTCGGAGAACAAAGAGGCTATGAACTGGTCGATGGTCATTTGATCCTGGCAGAAATGGCAGGTGTGAGCCATCAGCGGATGGTGCGTAAACTTGGTAGACAGATCGATACTTTTATTTCTGACAATGGTGGCTCCTGTGAAGTATTTGATGTGGGAGTCAATGTGTTTTTGGATGAGGATGATTATACCTTGGTCATTCCGGATATTGCTGTTTTATGTGATGCTTCCAAGATTTGTGATAAGGGCATCATGGGGGCACCGGACTGGGTGATCGAAGTTGTCTCACCGAGTACACGAAAGATGGACTATCACAAGAAATTACACAAATATATGGATGCAGGTGTCAGGGAATATTGGATCGTAGATATAGACAGACATATGGTATCCGTGTGTGTCAATGGAGAACCTATGCAGATTACGATCTACAGTTTTGACGAGAATATCCCGGTTACTATTTATAACAAAAATCTAAAAATCAATCTAAAAAAATAACAAAAAAGCGAATTTCCTATCGTGGAGATTCGCTCTTTTACGTTATACTGTAAAAAGAAGAAA
>CAVLBP010000080.1:0-11122 GCA_963661325.1 bacterium | reverse complement strand
AAGCAAAGCGCGCCCATAAGAAAGAAAAGAAAGAAGAAAACGGCGAGGAGGAAGAAGAAACCCTAGGCGGTAAAGTTCTGATCGGCGTTGTGGCAGTCTTTATCGTATTATTGTGGCTTTTGATTTTAGGACTGCTGGTAAAGATGGATGTCGGCGGCTTTGGGTCGACGGTCTTATATCCGGTTTTAAAAGATGTGCCTGTGATCAATAAGATTTTACCGGATGTGCAGGAATATGCGCAGGAGGATCAGGCTTATGCTTATGATTCTGTAGAAGACGCGGTGAAGCGTATCAAGGAACTGGAACAGGAATTAGCGGATGCCAAGGCAAGTCAGGACAGTTCGAATGCTCAGGTGGCAGACCTGGAAACTCAGTCTCAGGAATTACAGACCTACAAGCAAAATGAAGCAGCCTTTGAAGAAGAAAAAGAAAAATTTTATCAGGAGGTTGTTTTTTCGGATAATGCACCCGATATAAGTTCATATAAGGAATATTACGAAAGTATCGAGCCGGAAAAGGCAGAACAGATATACAAACAGGTGGTAGAACAACTACAGGAGGATGAACAGATCAAGACTTATGCGTCTACTTATTCATCCATGAAGCCGAAGCAGGCTGCTGCCATCTTTGATACCATGACAGACGATCTGGAATTGGTAAGCAAGATTCTGGGCGCAATGGATGCACAGTCAAGAGGTGATATTCTTGGTGCCATGGACTCAGACACAGCAGCGGCTGTGACCAAGTTGATGGAACCTTAAGAATATAGAGTCTCATTTTATGAGACAGGTACATTGATAATTATATAAGAAAGGAGAAAATGCCATGACAAGCACAGGAATTGCAAATATCCTGATGCAGACTGCAATGACAATGGGCACAAAACAGGCAGAAGCGAAAGATAATGCCGGACGTGATTTTGGACATGTGATGCAGATGCAAAAAAACTCTGTGATTGCACCGCAGTTGGCGCAAAGTGTTGACAATGCCGATAAGATCGATCGAACTCCGCAGATAGAGAACAAGCGGTCTGACGTATCACTTGCAAAGCAGGATGATAAAGGCATGGTCCAGACAAAGGACGTGGGAGACAAGACGGATGCTTTTGCAAAAGATGTCAAGGATGTCCTCAAGGACGAACTGGATGTGTCGGATGAGCAGATCGAAAAGGCTATGGAAGATCTGGGCTTACAATTTCTTGATCTGACAGAACAGTCGAATCTGGCAGCATTGGTTACAAAGTTGTCCGGTAACGAGGATTCCGCAAGCCTTCTTGTATGCGATGCTTTCCCACAGATTGTTTTAAAAGTGAATGATCTGGTCAGTGGATTGCAGGAAGATCTGGGAATATCTGTGGAAGGCTTACAGCAGATGGTAGATCTGGTAACGACCGATGTGGAGAAAGTGGGAACAGGAGATGATCTCTTTGAACCTGCCAAGGCGACAGAGGGGACAGAGGAAGTCCTGCAAAAGACAGAGGATGTCAAAGATCAGGTGGTAGCCGAAGAGGCGACCGAGCAGGTAGAGATCCCGAGAGAGGAAACGATCGATCCGGCTAAGACGGACAAGACAGATGAACTTGTAACAGCAGGTTCCAAGGATGTAACGACAGAAAAGCAGACCGATCAGGGGCAGGAAAATGCCGGAGGTCAGGACGAGGATGCTTCTTTTGAGTCTCAGACAAAAAATGAGATCCATCCGACACAGGATCTGACGCTGATGCAGACAGAAAGCCCGACGGCGGAATTTGCCACACACATGGAACCGACCGTAGAACTGCCTACAGGAGAAAGCGTTTCCGTTCAGTCCATCATCGATCAGATCGTTGAGGCAAGCCGCACAACGATGGATGGTGAAAAGACGACGGTTGAGATGCTTTTACACCCGGAGGGACTGGGCAAGGTCTTGATGGAAGTGACCGAGGAAAATGGTCAGGTCAAGGCTCATATCTACACACAGAATGAGCAGGTCAAGGAAGCCTTGGAAAATCAGATGTTCCAGTTAAAAGAGCAGATGAACCAGTCACAGACCAAGGTACAGTCTGTAGAGGTTTCCGTGGGAACCCACGAATTTGAGAGAAATCTGGAAGCCGGTCAGCAGGAACAGGGGCAAGAACAAAAAGGGCAGGATCATAGCCCAAGAAGAATGCGCAATCTGAATTTAGATCAACTAGATGATCTGCAGGGACTTATGACGCAGGAAGAAGAATTGGTAGCAAAGATGATGCGGGAACAGGGGAATACTCTGAATTACACCGCTTAGAGAAAGAAAGGAGGAGATCAATGGCACTTATACAGCAAATTCAAGATGGTCAGGTGGTTGATTCATCTACCAGTAAGACAAGCAGTACAGACAGTACTTCCAATACCTATGACAAAGAGATGTTTTTAAAATTACTAGTGGCAGAAATGCAGTATCAGGATCCGCTGGAACCAACAAGTAATACAGAGTATGTATCCGAACTCGCATCTTTTTCTCAGATCGAAGCAGTGCAGGCAGTGCAAAGCCAGATGTCCACTATAGAAGCAAATTCTCTGGTCGGCAAGTATGTCATTTTGCTGGATGACGACCAGTATATTTCAGGAAAAGTTGACTATGTTATGACGGAAGATGGCGAGATGTATTTATCGGTCAATAACAAATTGTACAGCATTGATACTTTGGATAGTGTATGTGATGAGGACTATTATGAGGGCGTTATGAATGCACAGAAATTTGCAGATATGATCAGTAGTCTGCCTACGGTATATACACTTACGACGGCAGATGAAAGTAAAATCACTGCAGCAAGAAAGTTCTATGATGATTTAACAGATTCTCAAAAATCCTATATTTCATCAGATAATCTTAAGTCTCTGGAGAAATTGGAAGAACGTCTGGAAGCACTAAAAAAAGAAGCAAAATCGGATACAGATAGTGCAGATACAACGACGTAAGGAGCGTGATGGAAATGAATGTAATCCCGAATTCCTTTACTTCGATCGAACAGGTTGCCGGACAGTATTTGCAAACGCAGGGCACAATAAAAGAAAAAGAAGAGAACTCAGGTCTTTCCTTTGAAGATGTCTTACGGCAGCAATTAGGAAATAATGCACAGGAAACATCGTCTCTAAAATTTTCCAAGCATGCCAACATGCGCCTGGAACAAAGGGACATCGCATTATCCGCAGATCAAAGTCAGCGTTTAGAAGCAGGAGTGGCGAAAGCCGGTGAAAAGGGAATAAAAGAATCTTTGGTTCTGGTTGATTCTTTGGCATTTATTGTAAATGTCCCGAATCAGACCGTAGTAACCGCAATGGATCAGACGGAGTCTGATGAGAATGTATTTACAAATATAGACGGAGCTGTAATTATTTAGCCGGACCTTATGGAGGCTAATGCCGTTGACTGACAGATACGGCAAGACAGCAATTTAGGAGGTCATTTATTATGATGAGAGCATTGTATTCTGGTGTATCAGGTCTTAAGACTCACCAGACAAAGATGGATGTTATTGGTAATAACATCTCAAATGTCAACACAGTTGGCTTTAAAGCGTCTTCTACGACGTTTGCTGATATTATGTATCAGACAACATCAGGGGCTACGGCAGCCACGGCAACGACCGGTGGAAAAAATGCCATGCAGATAGGTCTTGGTGTTTCGGCTGCTGCAACAAAGGTAAGCATCACATCTTCAGGTGCTGCACAATCGACAGGGGATGCTTTTGACATCCGACTGACTGACAGTAACAGTACCAATTTTTTTATCGTAAGTAATGGAACAGAAAATCTTTTTACAAGAGCAGGTTCTTTTTATCTGGATGGTGCAGGTAATCTTGCTATGACTTCTACCGGTTATACTGTTATGGGATGGCAGGTAGATGAGACCACAGGAGATATCCGCAAGGATACCGTTTCTGCCCTTCGTATCATGCAGGCGGACAATATGACCAGTGCGCCGGAGGCAACGACACAGGCAAATGTCTCAGGCTTGATTGATAAGAATGATACCAATGTGACAAGTGATTCGGGATATGTTCGTACGCTGGCATTTTATGACAATCTTGGTTATTCCTATACGGCGAAATTTTCCTACAAACTGGTTGATGCAGATGCCGGTACTTATTCGGTTGAACTTACAAATATTTATGACAGTGACAATAATGATATTTTGGCAGAGTGGTTGGATCAGCAGGGGTTGGATGCTAACGGCAGTGATGCACTGGATCAGATCTTTGGTAATGACACCACAGCCGTAAAGTCCTTTACGGTAAGCAAGAATTATACACTGGATTCTTCTACAAATCCGGCAAGTATCACATATACGGAAAATGGTACGACCTATACCATGGTTACCGGAGCAGATGGAGCACCTGTGACAGTAGATGGAGAACTGGGCTATCAGTTTACGGATGGCGCAGGCAATCAGGTTTTTCGTTCTGTATCTGATATCTATGGCATTGATGCTACAACTGCAGCATCCGGATCGCTGGTCGTAGATACCACAACCGGCACTCTGAATCTGACCTATGATACAACCAACTATACCTTGCAATTCAATACCAGTGACGGGTCTTTCCGCTATATTGATTCTGCGGGAACCACTTCTGTTTCTTTGAATATGTCAGTGCTTGGAGACAATTTTGAGGATATCACAATTGATTTCAGCCATCTTCTGAATCAGAATAATGGTGGAAGTTCTACAGCCGAATTTGAAAAGGGAACAGCTGCGGACGCAACGGATGGTACTGGTAAGAAACTCGGAAATCTGACTGGCGTTTCCATTGACGGCACCGGTAAGATTTATGGATCTTACGATAATGGTAACACGGTACTATTGGGGCAGATACCGGTTGCTCAGTTTGCAAATGCTTCCGGTTTGGAAAGTCTGGGAAACAACTGTTATGGTACAACCTTGAACTCCGGAGATTTTGATGGTATTGGTGTTGAGGTGACGGCTGACGGAGGAAGTATGACTACCGGCCAGCTTGAAATGTCAAATGTTGATCTGTCCGAACAGTTTACAGACATGATTACAACACAGCGTGGATTCCAGGCAAATTCAAGAATTATCACGACTTCCGATACGCTTTTGGAAGAACTGGTAAACCTCAAGAGATAATGGAAAAAGGGCTTGCTTAGGCAAGCTCTTTTTTTATGCAAATCACCAAGGTGAATTTTCGCGATTTCTGTAGAAATATGATAAATATGTAGAATTAAACGTAGACAAGACAAGTAAAATTTAGTAAGATTAGAATAAACGTGTAACTATGGTTTTTTATGAAAAACACAAGATATAGTATTTTGAATGTGAGGCGGTGAACAACTTGGATATTGCATCTTTAGTCGGTCTGGTACTTGGCGCGGTTATGGTCGTTTTTGGTATCCTTTCATCCGGCGGTAATATTGTCGATGACTTTGTGGATATTCCATCTGTCATCATTACCATTGGCGGTTCCCTGGCGGGTACGCTGGCATCGCACAAGTTGGCTGATTTTATTAATGGATTTAAGAGCATGGGGCTGGCTATAAAAGAACCCTCTGTCGGCAATGCTGCGGAAGTCATATCCAACATTATTAATTTGTCCAATATATCGCGAAAAGAAGGACTGCTGGCTTTGGAAGAGGCAACCCATGATATGGATGACGAGTTCCTGAAAAAGGGTATCAATTTGGTAGTGGATGGTACGGACCCTGATCTGGTGCGAGGAATATTGGAGACAGATCTGATCAATCTTGAAACCCGTCATAAAACGGTGATCGGTTTCTGGGACAAGTGGGCTGAACTTGGCCCGGCCTGGGGTATGATCGGAACTCTGATTGGTCTGGTAAATATGTTAAAGAATCTGACGGATTCTTCTACTATCGGACCCAATATGGCGGTTGCCCTGCTCACCACCTTATATGGATCTTTGATCGCCAACTGGCTTTGTGTTCCTACATCTGCAAAGTTGAAGGTCAACAATGATCTTGAGATTATGATGAAGGAGATTACCGTCGAGGGTCTTTTGTCGATTCAGGCAGGGGAGAATCCGCGTGTCATAGAAGAAAAACTCAAGTCATTCTTAGCACCATCAGAACGTGATGCTGCCAGCAGCGAAGACGGAGGTGAGGCATAATGGCAAAACCAAAACAGGAGGATCCGCCAAAAGGTTCCCCGGCGTGGATGTCGACCTTTAGTGATCTGATGAATTTGCTTTTATGCTTCTTTGTATTACTTTTTTCCATGTCATCTGTCGATTCGGAAAAATTTGAAATGCTGGTACAGTCTTTACAGGCGACTTTCAGTATATTGCCGTCGGGTGGTTCGACGATCGGGGATGGAGAATTGATATCTTCCGGTGTGAGCATGCTGGAAAAGTTTGATGTCTACTTCAATTCATCTTCGGCACTTCCGGAAGGAGACGAAGAACCGGAGGACACGGTGACAAATGCCGACAATACAGTTACGACGGAAGAAGCACAGGAGACGATGGAAAATGCCGGACTTACAGAGAGTGAGCAGATGGCAGAACAGGTCACACGTCTTTTGGAATCCTATGGCTTAGAAGACCAGGTGGATGTAGAGTTCAATGAATACTACACGCTGATCAATTTAAATGGAGCATTACTCTTTAATTCCGGTGAGGCGACTATCCGAGAGGAAGTGCTTCCTGTCATGGAAAAGATAGCCGTGATACTTAACAATTATACCAACAATCTGATCGAGATCGAGGGGCATACGGACAATGTTCCGCCGGCTGCAGGCGAAAAATACAGCAGCAACGATATTCTTTCCATGTATCGTGCTTTGAATGTGGCAGATTATATTCGCGACAATACGACATTGGATCCGGCGCATATCAAGTCGTCTGGCAGAGGCTCCTATGCACCGATTGCGGATAATTCGACGGCAGAAGGAAGAGCGAAAAACCGCAGAGTGGAGATCAAGATCTACAATTCGCTTAATTCAGAATCTTTAAACAATTAGAGAGGTCAATCATGAAGAAAAATCTTATTACGGTTATTACATTAGCACTCGTGGTTGTCAATTTGGTACTCACCGTGATCCTGACGATTACGATCTTGCCGGAGACACAGAAAGCAAATGAACTGATCACTAAAGTATGCAGTGCCATTGATCTGGATCTGGAGTCCGGCAGTGCGACCAGCAATGCCAATATTCCGATCGACCAGATCGAGGTTTACAATATTGATGATGAGCAGACCATCAACCTCAAGCAGGACGGAGACGGCAAAGATCATTTTGCTATCATTACCGTATCTATCTCTATGGATACAAAGAACAGTGATTATAAGGATCTTCAGCCACAGGTCGAAGAAAAGGTAAATCTGATCAAGGGTGATATCAACAACATCGTTTCGCAGTACACGATAGATGAGATCAAGAACAATCAGGCAGCCGTACAGGAGGAGATCTTAAAGGATCTGCAAAAGATGTTTGGGTCTGATTTTATTGTGGCGGTAGGATTCCCGACGGCGCAATATCAGTAAAAAGGAAAAATTTGCAGTGGGTGGTGAGAATACTTGAGCGATATACTTTCCCAAAATGAAATAGACAACTTATTACAGGCACTGAGCAGTGGTGAAGTAGATGCTGAAGAGATCAAGGCAAGCAGCGAGAAGCAGGTCAAGAACTATGACTTCTCCAGACCATCCAAATTTTCCAAGGAACATTTACGAACACTTGAAATTATTTTTGAACACTATGGTAGATTACTGTCTACGAATCTTCCGGTCTATTTGCGCAAGAACATACAGGTAGAAGTGATGAATTCGGAGGCGGTTACCTATATGGAATTCTCCAATTCCCTTTCCAATCCGGTTCTGCTTGGTATCGTCAACTTTGAACCCTTAGAGGGTAATATCATTGTGGAGATGGCTTCCAAGTTAGGCTATGCGATCGTGGATCGTATGTTAGGAGGAGAGGGAGAACCGCTCGATAAAGTGCGCGAGTTTTCCGAGATTGAACTTCTGATCATTGAGCGCATCATGACAACCTGTGTGCAGCTCTTGCGAGAGCCTTGGACCAACGTTTTAGATGTGCATCCGCGCCTGGAGCGTATTGAGACGAACTCCCAGTTTGCACAGATTATTTCTCCGTCGGAGATGATTGCTATCGTGACGATCAGCATCAAGATCGGGGATGTGGAAGGCTTTATGAATATCTGTCTTCCTTATATTACTTTAGAGCCGGTCATGGACAAGTTAAATACCAAGTTCTGGTATTCCAATATGCAGGAACGGGTGGAGATGGAGTATGCAGATACCATCGAGTCTTTGATTGCAAAGGCGATCGTTCCAGTCAAGGCAATCCTTGGCAAAAGTGTGATCTCGGTCAATGATTTTTCCGGATTACAGGTAGGGGATATTATCCGCCTGAATACCAAGGTCAATCAGGAATTGGATGTTTATGTCGGAGATATCAAGAAATTTACTGCACTTCCCGGCGCAACCGGAGAAGATTATGCAGTTAGAATTACATCAGTCATAAGAGAGGAGCAGGAATAGATGAGTGACGGCGTATTATCCCAGGAAGAGATCAACGCACTCCTGAGTGGTGGAATACCGGATGCTGACACAGATAGTGCGGCACCGGATCAGGAACTCACACCGGATGAAGTTGATACCATTGGTGAAATTGCCAATATCAGTATGGGAACTGCAGCGACAACACTGTTTTCCTTAGTTAATAAAAAAGTCGAGATTTCAACGCCGGTCGTTTCCATGGGAACGTGGGATGAGATAGTAGACAAATATGAAAAACCATGTGTTTTGGTGCGAATTGCATATACGAAAGGCTTGGATGGAAGCAATATTCTAGTCTTGCGGGAGACGGATGTTAAGATCATTACCGACCTTATGATGGGCGGAGATGGTTCTAATGCCGATGGGGAGATCACGGAACTCCACCTGAGTGCGATCAGTGAAGCAATGAATCAGATGATGGGATCGTCAGCGACATCTATGTCGTCGATGTTAGATACCATGATCGATATCAGCCCACCATCTTCCACTTTGATTGATCTGCAGGATGCAGGAGATGGCGGTGAGATCGAAGAGTTTCTGCATGACAGATTTGTTAAGATCACATTTAAGATGCTGATCGGAGATCTGGTCGACAGTGAGATTATGCAGCTATACCCGGTTTCCCTCGCCAGGGAGATGTGCAGCAACATCATGTCGAATATGGAGAGCGACACGGCATCTACCGTGGAAGATGATATTCCGGAACCTCAGCCGGAACCGGAACCTCAGCCACAGGCTGCTCCGCAGACCCCACCACAATCGCAGGGACAGATGCAGGGTCAAGCCATGCAAGGACAGATACCGCCGCAGCAGATGATGCCGGATATGGGTATGCAGGGACAGCCATATATGCAACAGCCATATATGCAGCAAGCATACCCACCACAGCAGCAAGTCAATGTACAGCCGGCACAATTTCAGCCTTTCGCCGGTAATTATCAAGCACCATATCAGCCGGAAAATATAGATTTGATCATGGATGTTCCATTGGAAGTGACTGTTGAACTTGGCAGAACGCACAAATCTATTCAGAATATCCTAGATTTTGCACCGGGAACAATCATAGAATTAAACAAGATTGCCGGAGAGCCAATTGATGTACTAGTCAATGGCAAATATGTTGCGAAAGGCGAAGTGGTAGTCATTGAAGAATCATTCGGTATTCGCATTACCGAAATTATGAAATAAAAGACAAAAAGGAGAGTAAGAAATGGCAAAAAATATTTTAATTAGTGATGACGCAGCGTTTATGAGAATGATGATCAAGGATATCTTGACAAAAAATGGTTACAACGTTGTTGGCGAGGCTGAAAACGGTAAAGTAGCTGTGGATAAGTACATGGAATTGCATCCGGATTTGGTGCTTATGGATATCACTATGCCGGAGATGGATGGTATCGAATCTTTAAAGGCAATTCGTGCAAAGGATCCAAATGCCAGTGTTATTATGTGCTCTGCAATGGGACAGCAGGCGATGGTTATTGAGGCGATTCAATCAGGAGCCAAGGATTTTATCGTAAAGCCATTTCAGGCAGAGCGTGTTCTTGAAGCTGTAAAGAAGGTTATTGGTTAAGAATGATTTTACTATCATCGACAGGCGAGAATATCTTTCAATTGATCATTGTACTTTTTTGCTTCGTTATTGTTCTGGCTTTGACTTACTATGTGACCCGTTGGATAGCCGGTTACCAGAAAAGCCAGAGCATAAGCAAGAATCTTTCGGTTGTTGAAACTCTAAAATTGACAACCAATAAGTACATACAGTTGATACAGGCGGGCAAGGATACCTATTATGTCATTGCTATTGGCAAGGATGAGATTACGATATTGGGAGAATTAAAGGGAGAACAGTTAAAAGAATTGCCTTCTCAGGATATGACGATCCCGACAGCTAAAGGGGATTTTGCTAACGCCTTACAAAAGTTCAAAGAACATTTACCAAAGAAGTAGACATGAATATGAAAAACAAATTAAAAAAAGGATATTGTATTTTTAGTCTGATCCTGGCAACTTTTGCCATCTGTATCAGCGTCTGGTGTGCCAGTGGCAGCACCGTCTATGCGTCTTCTTATGGGGCGACAGACAATGCGCCCAATGCAAGTGATTGGGTTACGGGCAATGGTGGCGTTTCCCTGACGTTGGATTCAGATTCCGGATCTTTATCCGCAAATGTGCGTATTTTACTGGTAATAACGATTCTGGCTTTAGCACCGTCCATACTGATTATGCTGACCTCTTTTACCAGGATCATCATTGTCCTGCATTTTGTACGAGCTGCAATCGGTACGCAGACGGCACCACCTAATCAGATATTGATTGGTCTGGCACTGTTTTTGACCTTCTTTATCATGTGGCCGACCTTCACGCAGATCAATGAAAATGCCATTACCCCCCTTGATAATGGGGAGATTACGCAGGAAGAAGCTCTGACACGAGCTGTTGAGCCGATACGTAATTTCATGTATGGACAAACACAGGAAAAGGATCTCAATCTCTTTTGTGAGATTTCAGATACAACCTATGAAGATTATGATGATGTTCCCTTTGTCGTATTGGTTCCGAGTTTTATCTTAAGCGAACTGCGTACGGCTTTTATTATCGGTGTGGTAATC
>CAVLBP010000079.1:0-11226 GCA_963661325.1 bacterium | reverse complement strand
ATGTGTTAAGCACGCCGCCAGCGTTCATCCTGAGCCAGGATCAAACTCTCATGTTTAAAAGTTTTCCCAGTTTTATGAACCTGCTGGCTTAATCTCTTGAGCCATTCCGTTCCTTACTGTTTTAAGGTTGCTTTTCAAAAAGCTGTTCGTTTGCGATCATTTCTGATCGTCTTGAATTATTCTCTTAGAATCTTTCAAGGTTGTTTCACTGTTCAGTTATCAAGGTTGTGTTGCTAACAGCAACTCTGATATATTATCATGTATCAAGAAGTTTGTCAACAACTTTTTTCATTTTCTTTCGAGCCGTTTGCGACCCGAACAACTTCATTATCATATCACATGACCAGAAGTCTGTCAACAACTTTTTATTTTTCAAGAAAACTGAAATCTTGATAAAAAGTTGTAATGCTGTGGTAGAATCTCGTCTTCCTGACCGCTCTCCCCGCCAGCCATGTTATAGTACCACTTGCTCCCCCTATAAGTCAATAGAAATGTCGAAGATTGTTAAAGTGGCACGATTAAGATAATTGTGCCGCTTTATCTGACAATTCGCACAAATTCATTTTCTATAGGATTTCCAATGCTTCGCGCACATTTTCAACCCCTTTTAGTAGCATCCCCTCGGGCTTTTGTATATTTTTCATACACACTTTAGGCAGGATACACTGCTTAAATCCCAGTTTGTGTGCTTCTGCGATCCTTTGTTCTACCATATTTACAGATCTCACCTCTCCGCTCAAGCCCACTTCGCCAAAACAGATTACATCCTCTGCGATCGGACGGTTGCGAAAACTTGATATGATCGCCAGGATTAGTCCCAGATCCGTTGCCGGTTCACTGACCTTCATGCCTCCTGCAATATTGATATAAGCATCCTGGTCTGCCAGTCTGACGCCTACGTTTTTTTCCAGGACAGCCATCAATAGATTAACACGGTTGTAATCCACCCCTGCCGCAGTTCGCCTTGGCATACCAAATGCACTGTGGCACACCAGCGCCTGTATCTCCACCAGCAAAGGTCTTGTCCCCTCCATGGTACATACAACGATCGAGCCACTAGCATTCTTAGGCTTGCCGTCCAACATATATTCTGATGGATTGGGAACTTCCCGCAATCCTGACTGGCACATTTCAAAGACACCGATCTCATTGGTAGACCCAAATCGGTTTTTGACTGCACGCAGGATTCGATAACTGGCATAGCGGTCCCCTTCAAAATAAAGAACCGTATCTACCATATGTTCCAATACACGTGGTCCTGCCACGGTCCCCTCTTTTGTCACATGACCTACGACAAAAATAGCGATCCCCTGTTCCTTTGCCAGACGCATCAATACACTCGTTGCCTCCCGTACCTGCGAAACACTTCCCGGTGCCGAATTGACATTTTCCCGGAACATGGTCTGAATGGAATCAATGACGACCACCTGTGGCTTACGTTCTTCGATCACGCCCTGGATCAGATCCAGATTGGTCTCGCACAAAAGTGTCATTTCATCAGAAAAGATACCGATCCGGTCTGCACGCATCTTGATCTGTTGCAATGATTCTTCTCCCGAAATATACAAAACCGCTATCTTCTGATCTGACAGACTCTTACAGGTCTGTAATAAGAGGGTCGACTTTCCGATACCGGGATCTCCGCCTACCAATACCAAAGACCCCGGCACGATTCCGCCGCCCAGCACCCGGTTCAACTCTTCGATATGGGTATCCATTCTCTTTTCCGAAGATGACTGGACATCATTTAACTTTGCCACCTGCACCTCCGTGATCTGTCTATGCGTCACACTGGACTTTTTGTCAACGATTTCTTCTACCATGGTATTCCATGCCTTGCACGCCGGACATTGTCCGACCCATTTGGCAGACTCATAACCACATTCCTGACAGAAAAACACGTTATTCTTTCCCTTTGCCATTCGATTTCCTCACTGTTTCTTCTATATATAAGGAAAGATCCCCGTCAATCCATGACGGAGATCTCCTTCTTCATCGTATCTTTTATGCTTTTAGCACTTTTTTACATCTACAGAGATTGCACTTTCGGCATCCAATTCCACGCTCAAATTCAACTTACCGCCTAAATTCGTCTTCATTGTACCGGCATCTGCTCCGGCAACCTTGACATCATATTCGGTTTCCGGCTCAAGTTCCAAAGTGATCTGTGCATCTTCCGGTCCCTCCACCGTAAATGTCACACCATCTTCGGTCGCCTGAAAATGCTCTACGGAAGTCCCCGGAACGGATTCATATACGAACATACCATTTCGCTCCAGTTTGGTGATCTCCTTGAAGGTCTTTACCTTGTATAAGTCTCCCTGATGACTTACATTGTCAAGTTTGGACTTACTATCCAAACTGTAATCTCCAAAACTAATAGTACCATCTGACTCACAACGAATTAATTCGCTAACTACAGCCATTTTCTTCTCCTCCTGCTTCTTTAAGGCAATGCCTTTTCTCTGTCTTACAATGTATGAACATTATATAATACAAGATATAAAATATCTAGTAGATCCAAGGATATTCATAAAAATTTTAGAATTATGAAGTAAAGACGATCTTGCCCTTTCTCATCGTGACAACGACCTTGCTTCCCTTCTTTACATCCCCGGAAAGGATATGCTCTGCCAAAGGATCCTCCAGATCTGTCTGGATGCGTCGGCGCAATGGTCTTGCTCCATATTTTGGATCATAAGAGACCTCTACCAGATGCTTCTTGACCGCATCCCGGATGGTCAGATCTATATCCAACTGCGTCTTGCAGCGCTCGATCAAAGAACGTGTCATGATCGTGACGATCTCTTTCATATCATCCTTATTCAGAGAGCGGAATACGATCGTCTCGTCAATTCGATTTAAGAACTCCGGCTTGAAGATACGTTTTACCTCTTCCATAACGCCGTTTTTCATAAATTCATAATTATTCTTCTCATCTTCGACCGATGCAAAGCCTAGTTTCTTCGGCTCAACGATCGCCTGCGCTCCGGCATTGGAGGTCATAATGATGATCGTATTTTTAAAACTCACCTTGCGTCCCTGGGAGTCCGTAATATGTCCGTCATCTAAGACTTGAAGTAAAATGTTAAATACATCCTGATGTGCTTTTTCTATCTCATCAAAGAGAATGACCGAATACGGATTGCGGCGCACCTTCTCACTCAACTGTCCGCCCTCTTCGTGTCCTACATATCCTGGCGGTGAACCGATCATCTTGGATACACTGTGCTTTTCCATATACTCCGTCATATCAACACGGATCATGGCTTTTTCGTCTCCAAAGACAGCCTCTGCCAAAGCCTTGGAGATCTCTGTCTTTCCAACACCTGTCGGTCCTAAGAAAAGGAAAGAACCAATCGGGCGGTTTGGCTCCTTGAGACCTACACGACCTCGTCTGACTGCACGCGCTACAGCACTGACTGCATCTTCCTGTCCTACCACCCGCTTGTGCAGAGTCTTTTCCAGATTGCGCAGGCGAACGGCTTCTTTTTCATTGAGTCTGGATACCGGGATCTTGGTCCAGATAGAAACCACCTGTGCAACATCATCCTCTGTCAGGACTAATTTTTGTTTGTCCTTCTTGTGCTCATATCTCTTGCGCAAAGACTTTATTTTCTTTTCCAGAGCCGCCTCTTGTTTGCGGCAATCGGATGCACCTTGCACATCACCTGCCATCAAACATTCTTCTACACCACGAGCTGCCTCCTTGTACTCTTCCTCCAAGGTCAGCATCTGATCCGGTGCCTTTACTTCCATCAAACGCAACCTGGCAGCCGCTTCATCCATCAGATCGATCGCCTTGTCCGGCAGAAAACGATCTGCAATATAGCGCTGTGACATGGTCACAGCAGCATGGATCGCCTCATCTGAAATCACAATACCATGGTGCTTTTCATAGCGTTCCTTGACTCCTTGTAAGATAGTTTCGGTCTCTTCCTCGGTCGGTTCTTCCACCGTGACCGGTTGGAACCGGCGTTCTAGGGCTGCATCTTTTTCTACGTATTTGCGATATTCTGCGATCGTAGTCGCACCGATGATCTGAATCTCGCCTCTTGCCATTGCCGGCTTTAAGATATTGGAGGCATCGATCGCCCCCTCTGCGCCACCGGCACCAATGATCGTATGCATCTCATCTATGAATAATATGATATTCCCTGCCTGCATAACTTCGGCGATCACACGTTTGATACGTTCTTCAAACTCACCACGATACTTAGCGCCTGCCACCATGCCGGACAGATCTAATGTCATCACTCGTTTATCTGCCACAGAATCCGGCACCATGCCTAACTGGATCCTCTGTGCCAAGCCTTCCACGATCGCGGTCTTTCCAACACCCGGTTCACCGATCAGGCATGGGTTGTTCTTACCCCTACGACTCAAGATCTGGATCACACGCTGGATCTCATCCTCTCTGCCGACAACCGGATCCAACTTGCCCTGACGTGCCATATCTGTCAGATCTCTGGCATACTGATCTAAGGTAGATGTCTCACTGGCACCGCGTTTTCTTCTCTTATTGGCATTATTCTCTCTATATGTAATGCCTTCTCTTCCCATAGCAGAGATCAACTCTGCGAATAATTTCTGTGTATCTACGGACATAGAAGCCAAAATGCGTGCGCCCGCGGTATCCTGCATACGCACCATGGCAAGTAAAAGATGCTCTGTACCGATCTCATCCATGCCACATGCGATGGCTTCCCGCTCTGCCTGTGCCAGCATCTGGTCTAACTTTGGTGTATTGCCATCCCATTCCGCAACAGCGACACCACCCTCCGGTGAGATCAACTCCTCGATCAGATCGATCAGATTTTTTTCTGACACCCCAAGCCCCTGTAAAACCTTGGCAGCCAGACTGTCTGCCTGTCTGACCAGAGCAACCAGAAGGTGCTCTGTTCCTATATAATTATCTCCCAGGCGCTTGGCTAAGCGTTTGGCATCTGCCAAGGCTGCCTGCGCCTGTTCCGTCAACTCCATCATATTATAAAGCCTCCATATTATAAGTCATTTAAATCAAGAATATCCAACTGTGCATCCAGATCTGCCCCCTTATAGTGGGTATTTTCTTTACTCTGGAAAGCCTCTGTCCCCTTGATGTCACTGTAGATCGGCTCCTGCGGTGCCGTCTGTCTCTTCTTGCTTGCCCGCGTCTGCAAAACTTCTTCCGAAGCCTCCTCGACTACCGTCTTGCTCTCAATTCCTGATACATCCTCTGTCATCTCGCTCTCAAGCTGAACCTCTTCTGTTTTCTGGTCTGTCAGATCATCTTCAAAAAGATCGTCCTCCAGATCATCGAACTCGTCTTCTTCCTCATGTAGATTTCTGCGCAGTTTTGCAAAGATCGATGTCTTTTCCGCACCATCTTCCTCTGCAAGATCATCCATAAGATCTTTCTCTATCGCATCATCCTCTGCGCCTTTCAGATCCGGATCGTCCGACTCATCCTCATCCATCCAATCCTCTTCCTCTGCCCTGCGTCTACGGGACAATAAGAGATTTATGATCACAACCGCAAGTACCACGATAACAAATAAAAGGACTGCTACCAGATATCGCTGCTTTTGCCATTTGCCAAAATATTCATCACTGCCGGCAGCAGTCGTCACCGGTTCCTCTGTCGTCGTATCCTGTGCCAACAACTGCTCATTCACTCTCTGGATACTGCCATCCGTATTGTCATACTGGAACCATCCCGTCACGCCTTCCTGATTGGTGCCATATACAAAATAGAAATCGCCGTCATCCCCTTCTTTATAGACAGATAAGGTCTGATCCCCGACAGTCAACGTCGTCTCTGTAAAGGAATCACGCAAGAGACTATCCGGGCTTGCCAGAACGACATACTGATCTGCCGTGCCAAGCATAGCAAATGGTGTCACCGTATTTGTGGCTTCATCATACTGATAAAAGACACCATCCCCTGCCGTATCATCTGCTCTCTTTAAATAAAGAAGGGTGATCGTTCCATTGGACAACTCCCGATAGGCATAGCCATCGATGGTCACTCTGGTACGGCTGAATCCTGCCGGGATCGCACTCTCCGGATAACGTTCGGAAACCACATAGGCAATGCCATCAATGGTAAACTGTCCATCTGCCGCCTGGGTCGTAGCATCCTGTGTATCCTGGGTCTGCTGTGAATCCGCAGCACCACCGGCAACCTGTACGGAAGCCGAACTCCCGGTGATGGTCGGCGAAGATACAATCAGAGAGGATGTTCCCTGAGAGGCTGCCGTAAATTGCAAAGTCGCACTCGCACCCTCAAATGTGATCGTATTGCCATCCGTCGTATAGGAAACAGAACTTCCGGCAAACTGCAAAACATCTGCATTGTAGCGCAGACTGATGCTGCCGGACTCTGACGCTGTAACCGTAACCGATAAGGTATCACCGACAGAAAGACTGTCCGCACTCATATGGATCGTCGTTGTCCCCTCCGCAAAACACGGAAAAGACACAGTCGATAAAAGGGCAAGCAGCCCCACTAACATGCCTATGAAATTCTTATGTTTTCTATTCATTATGTTCACCTCAACAAGTCTTCTCAAATGAGTATTCTACATATGAAATTATAGAAAACTATAAGACTTACGTCAACAATTTCTGCATAAGAGTATGCCCCAAATTCCACCAGTCAATACAGAAAAAACGGCTACTAAAATCGTACTGTTGCATTTTAACAGATCCAGATCCATCCATAAAGCAACGGAAAAAATAATACTGATCGATATCAAAAGTGCTGCCAATCCACACACAACGATCATTTCCCTGTCCAATCCTTTTTTCTTTGATTCCATCTTTTGTCCGTCTCCCTTCATTTGATGGAATCATCCTATCATATGTCATGTACCATTAATGTCTCATCTTGTTTTCCTCTTTCATTTTCGTTATGATTACATGCGGTAATCAAATAATTGATATGAAATAATCAAAAAACGGAGGATTATTACTTATGAAAAATTGCATTGTTGCACAATCCGGCGGTCCGACCGTAGCCATCAACGCCAGCCTTTCCGGCGTGATTGAAAAGGCATACACCAGTGGCTCTTACGACCATATTTACGGATCCCTTCACGGCATTCTTGGTATCTTAAACAATGATATCATCTGCTTTGACGATAAATTAAAAGACGAGGATTTTTTGCAGGCTCTTTCCACGACGCCAGCCATGTATCTTGGATCCTGCCGCTATAAACTGCCAAAGATGGCGGACGATATCGAACTCTATGAAAAGATCTTTGCTTTTTTCGAGGCAAATGATATCAGCAGTTTCTTTTATATCGGCGGCAATGATTCCATGGACACCGTACTGCAACTTTCCACTTATGCAAAACTTCATGAAAAATCCGTCACAATTATGGGCGTACCAAAGACCATTGATAATGATCTGTGTCTGACTGACCATACACCGGGATTTGGTTCTGCCGCCAAATATATTGCAACCACCTTACAGGAGATCGCCTATGACACCTCGATCTATCCCCTGCCAAGTGTAACGATCGTTGAGATCATGGGGCGTGATGCCGGCTGGCTCACAGGTGCCGCCAGTTTAGCCAAAACAGATTACGGTCTGGGACCGGATCTTATCTATCTGCCGGAAGCCGCCTTTGATACCGAGAAGTTCTTGGAGGATGTCCAAGAGATCATGCAAAAGAAACCAAATGTCCTGATCGCCATATCCGAAGGCATCCGCGACAAGGACGGAAAGTATATCAGTGTCTCTACAAAGACGCTTGATTCTTTTGGTCACAGCCAGTTAAGCGGTGCCGGTAAGACCTTAGAGACTTTGATCGCACACCGTTTGGGTACAAAAGTACGCTCGATCGAGTTAAATCTGCCGCAAAGATGTGCCGCACACCTTTCTTCCCTGACAGACATCGAGGAGTCCAAAGAATTAGGACGCACCGCCGTAGCACATGCCTTGGAGGGCGCCAGCGGTTATATGAGCATCATCCGCCGTGAATCCAACCAGCCTTATAAGGTATCCTACGATATTGCGGATATTTCTCTCATCGCCAACGAAGTCAGATCCGTACCGCGTGATTTCATCAACGATGCCGGCAACAATGTAACAGAAAAAATGACAGACTACCTCCGCCCTCTCATTGTAGGCCAGCCAAGCCTGACCTATGAAAATGGCATGCCGGTCTATCTGCCGCTTCCACACCTGTATCCTTCTTTATAAAAATAATGTGTTATAGCACATTCCTAAAATAAACGCCCCATAGAGTGCCTTATCTCATAGCACTTCTATGGGGTAATTTTTAACTATATATGAAACCTGCGTTTCATCTCTATTCTTGCAGTCCGTCCGCCCAGGATCATAGATCCCAAAAACATAAAGACCGTAACCAAAAATGCAATATCCGAAACCAAAGGCTGGGTCACAATACCGATACGGATCAGAACCAGCGGTACGATACCGACTAAGACCATCGCCACCTGTAAGATCAGATAACTCTGCCAATTTCTGCGATTAATCAGCATGAGGATCGCCAATGCCAGATCCAGTAAAATGATCGCCGCCGGCAGCACATAACTGACTGACCAGCCGGAAAATCCCAAAAAGGTATCGATCAAAATGATCAAAAGCACAGCCCCCGCCACACCGGAAAGAATACGGATACGATAGCCGGCATTATCCTTTAAGATAATGTAGCCCAGCCACAAGAGGTATGCCAGGGAACAAGCCACGATCTCTCCCCAACGCAGAGTTGGGGTCAGCCAGACATTTAAGGCGATGCAGACACTTGCGATCATGATAAAGACAAAACTAAAGATCCGATATAAAACGGTCGTCTTGCGTACCCCCGATACCACATCCGGGTAGGTATGTCCTTCTTCTTTTGCCCCGTCCAGTACCCCGCTGCAAAGCGGGCACTTGACGGCATCATCTAAAATCTCTACTCCACAATATTTACACTTACTCATAATAAACTCCATTTGTCTCAATCTTTACATCTACCCCATCCTGCGCGATCTGCCGGAAAACTCTGCGTTGGATCGCTGTATCCTGCCAGGCTGAAGTATAGGTATAGACCAGAGTGTCCTGGTAGGATGTGATGGTCGCCTTGAGATTCTGCCCTTTTGAAAAAGATAAAAAAGAATGAAAAGTCTGGATATAGGGCTCATATGCCTTTTCTACCTTGATATTGCCGATATTGGTCACCGTTGTTGTGTTGGCAAGTGCGGACTGGGTGTAGACCAGACGCATTGCCAGATTCTTTAAAAAGAGCGGTACGGCACGCGCTACGACCATCTGCTCATTGGATACATTATAGGAAAAGATCTTTTCCAGATGCTCCTTATTGATCTGTGCGCGCAGGCTTTCTTTTGTAATGGCAAGGATCTCCGCAAAAGTGTATTCCTCCTTTTGCGGTGCAAATTCTGCGGACACCATAACAAAAAAATTCTTGGTCGTGATGGAGTCAAAATACGGACGCAGATTGACCGGAACCGCCACACGAATGGGTCTGTCCTCTGTAATATGACGGTAATTTTCCTGATATGCTGCCCAGATAAAAGTCGCCACCAGATACTCGTTGATACTGACACCATAAGCATGACATACTTTTTTCAGTTGCGGGATCGGCAGATAGCCATGGATCACACCAAAGCCGTCGTATGCCAGTTTCTCTCCCTTGATCAGAAATGCACGTTTGGACTGGTAAAGGCTCTTAGACTTTTTCTTATAATTTTTCAAAAAAGAATCCTCGCGGTTCAAAGAAGTGTCTGCACTGAGCCAGTCTCCCTGGGTCTCCCGCAGTTTTGGATGTGCCAGCCGCAGATACTGATAGGTCAGTTCCCGTAAAAAATTGATGCCTCCCATACCGTCTGTCAGTACATGAAAGACCTCTAAATTGATACGATTCTTATAGTAAGTCACCCGGAACATATAACTGTTGTTCTTGGACTGATGGATCAGGCGGCAGGGATAGGTATGCTCCTCATGTACCCGTGGTGCCTTCTTTCCATTTTCTTCAAAATAATACCAAAAAATGCCACTGCGCAGGCGCAGGTTAAAGCCCGGCATCTTTGGAAGTACCATATCCAGTGCCTCCTGCAAGAGTACTTCATCGACTTCTTCTTTCAACACACAGGAAATACGGTATGTATTTGTCATACTCTCTCCCGCTATGACCGGAAAGAGATTTGCTGTATTATCTAATTTGTCCCATCGAATATAATCTTTTGCCATAAATACCCCTTTTCTTCTTTTACTATTGTGGGTCATATGCAAGAATTAGTCAACCTATAATTTTTCATAAAAAGCCAAAAGGCTCACCCCTACATTTGCAAGGATGAGCCCATGATTTTTAGACCAATCTTATAAGAAGATATACTTGAGTACAAAGAGTACTGCCAGGATATACATAAGTGGATGGATCTTCTTAGCCTTACCAACAACAAGGTTGATAACAACATAAGAGATAACACCTACTGCGATACCTTCTGAAATGCTGTAAAGAAGTGGCATTGCAATCATGCAAAGGTATGCCGGAATAGATTCTGCCGGATCATTGAAGTCGATATCAACAACAGCAGATACCATCAAAAATCCTACGAAGATCAAAGCCGGTGCAGTTGCAAATCCAGGAATAGTTGTAAATACCGGAGCAAAGATAATTGCCAATAAGAACAAGAAACCTGTAACTACAGATGCAAGACCTGTTCTTGCGCCTTCAGATACACCGGAAGAACTCTCTACGAAAGTAGTTGTTGTAGATGTACCAAGGATAGCACCTGCGGATGTTGCGATAGCGTCTGCTAAAAGTGCTGGCTTGATTCTCTCTAACTTTCCGTTCTCATCTAACATGTCTGCCTTGTTGGCAACACCGATCAGGGTTCCGATCGTATCAAACATATCTACGAACAGGAATGCAAAGATAATAACAACGAAGTCTAAAGCATTGACTCTGCCCATATCTGCCTGGAAGCACTGACCAAAGGTCTCGCCCAATGCGCTGAAGTCAAAACTTACCCACTGGGTAGGGATCAAAGAATAGAATCCAGCATCAACATCAACGGTATAAATACCTGTCAACTGGCAGATGATACCAAGGATCCATGTAGCAAAGATGCCGATCAAAAAACTTCCCTTTACATTCTTGATATGCAAAACAGCAATGATGATCAGACCGATCACACAAAGCAATGCACAAATACCAACGGTGTGGAAATTCTCTGTGAAGTTTACAACGGTAACCAGTGTAGAGTCAC
>CAVLBP010000078.1:0-11324 GCA_963661325.1 bacterium | reverse complement strand
AAGACCTCAAACAGGTCTATGTCCTTTTCCGACCTATGTATCAAAGCACCCAGCATCAGGTGCGCGAGGTCTACACAATCGACAACCGCGATCTGATCCCGATCGACGCTTACTTTGTCTGCCAGTCGCCGGATGCCACACAGGCAGGAAACTATCTGGTGCAGTTGCGCTGCGTCGAAAAAGACAGAAGCGTAGCCATGCGCACGGATCCTTATCGTGCGGTGACAAAGATCCACAGCAATCTGGATGTGGATCAGCAGACTTTGCTGAAGAAAGACAAGGAAGACCGCGTGGGGCAGGTATGGCTCCAATATCTGGCGGTGCCAAAGAGTCTCGTTTTGACCGAGGACTCCTGGACAAATGCCAACCGTTATGAGGGGCAGTCCCTTGCAGACGTGTTGGGCTACAGCGATCTTTCCAATAAGACGGCAAAAGATCATGCTTACCAATTAGAGGTAGAAGTTTATAAAGGACATAAGGACGATTATGAAGAAAAGTGTCTGGCAAGACTTGAAGCAGGATTGGAAACAGAATAATGAGGGCGCATCGCTGGTGACGGTGCTGGTATTGGTGGCACTTTTGGTCGTTATCGTGGGCCTCATCCTCACCATGACGCTCATGAATTACTTTATGAAGGAGCAGAATGCCCAGGCACAGCAGAATTTTTATGACGCAGAGTCTGCCTTGGAAGAAGTGCGACAGGGGTTGATCTTAGATCTTTCGGATGCAGCAGGCATGGCATACACCAAGACCTTGGAGCAGTATGAGAACCTGTCACAGACCGAAAAACAGAAGTATTTTCAAAAGATCTGCTATGAAAAACTCTGTCAGATTTTGGAAACGAGCGACTCTCCAAAAGCAGGAAAACATTATTATGACCTTGCACATCTGGAGTCTTTCTTTACTAATACTAAGGCAGAGACTTTATCTGATGGAAGTGTCGTAGGGGCAAGTATTGAGACCGCTACGACAGATGATGCTGAAAGCGGGCAGCGGCAGGAAAACCGCCTGAATGAGGAAGCCGACGGCATAGTCCTTAAAAATGTAAAAGTTTCTTATGAGGATCGCAAGCACAATAAGACAACGATCAGCACGGATATTTTTCTGGCATATCCGAATATTGATTTTTCCAATGCGGATACACTGGAAAACATTGTTTTCTACAGTCTGATCGCGCAGGAAAATTATAAGCAGTTGGGAGCCGGGGAGACCCGACTGACAGGCAATGCCTTTCTTGGCAATGAGAGTGCCGAAATCCGCAACGGCTCTTTAGTAGCCGCCAGTGAAGATCAGTCCGTGCTCCGTCTGATCGCAGGGGGAGACCTGTCGGTGGATAATGCCAGCCTTTCCTGTCAGCAGACCGAGTTGTGGGCGCAGAATGTGACGCTTTCGCGTGGGGCGGACTGGCAGGTGACTTCCGGCAATTCCTATCTGCAAAATGATCTGGTCTTAAATGACAATGCATCGGCAAGCATGAGCGGCAGCCTTTTTGCCTATGGCGATCCGCAGGCACTGGCAGAAGCAGCCAGTCTTTCCAAGGACAAGGTCAATGCCAGTCCGGCAGATTACAGCAGTTCCATCATTCTCAATGGGAAAAATGCCAGACTGGATCTGGGAGGCTTACAGGCACTTTATCTTGCAGGTGTTTCTTATATCAATACAGGGGATGCCGCTACTTCCGTGGCAACCGGTCAGTCGGTCATGACCAAGGGAGATCAGAAGGCTTATCTGATCCCGGGAGAAGTGATCGGGGCTGGTTATCAGAATGGCGGTGCCAATCCCATGACGGCAAAGCAGTGGGAAGACCTGTGCAAGGAGATCGCTTTTGCCAAAGGATATGAGGATGTCTCACAGGTGACGGAGGCAGATGTCTTATCCTATGATAAGGCTATCCCCGGCATAGGGGAGAGCCTGCAAACGCTGGGCGCACAGGATGGCTACGACCGGGTGGCAATGCAGGTAAACGGTCTTGGAACCCTTTATTATTTCTTTATGAAATTTGACAGCCAGGAAAACCGCAATGCCTTTACCGGAAAATATTATCAAAAGGCAGCCAACTATCATACCTTGGCGGACAACATTTCCTATTATGCCGGCGACCAGATCGTCATGCCAGAAGACCTATCGGACACCCACTATTTCTATTTTCAGGGGAATGCGCTGGCGACCGGAGCCGAGAACTTCTTGATTCCGGATAGTTTACAGGAGCAGGCGCAGAGTGCCGAGGCGACGCAGAACCGCCAGGAAAAGGAGCGGCAGTTTGCAGATCGGTTTGCGGCATTAAAGATCCATTTGTCAAAGGATTATGCCGGATTGACGGATACGCAAAAAGAGAGAAGTCTCTTTCAAAATCTGGTTGCGACCGATCAGATTTCCAGAGACCATGCCTTTGTGACGACAGATGGCATTGGGGCAGTGGTGGTCGCCGGGGACTACACTATCAGTGATAAAAATGATAAGAACTCTCTGTCGCATGTCAAGGATAGCCAGGGTAACCAGCACGCGGGTGCCAAAGTCCAACTGGTCATTGCCACAGGGGATGTCACGGTCAAAAGAGATTTTTCAGGACTGGTGATCTCTGGCGGGACACTTACGGTGGAAAGCGGTTGTGATCTAAAGCGTGACATTGGTGCGGTGACAAGTCTTTTGCAGGCAAGAGACGCAGAGGGCGACGGCGTAAGCGCGTATCTGCGTGATGGTAACAGGTATCTTTTGGGAGAGTCAACGGATGCTACGGGCAGTGAAAACAGCCTGTCGGATTGCGTTTACTATAGACAGTGGAAAAAGGTTTCGGAGTAGGCAGATATGAATAAAAAGAATGGGGGATTTTCCCTGATCGAACTGATCGTGGTGATCGCGATCATGACCATATTGACGGTAGGTATTGCCATCAGTCTTTCTTCCGTTTCCAACCAGAAAGCAAAGGCGGCAGCAAAGACGATATATTCTTCCTTGGAGTATGCGCAGACCGCAGCCATGGCAAAGACGACGGCTTGTCTGGAAATCTGTCAAAAGGATGATGGCTACTATCTGACGGTGGTGGAAGGCAGTGCGACGCAGCCGGTCCGCAAGGAAAAGAAATTATGCGATGACAGTGTGACCATATCTTATACGACAAAGGGATCTGCGGTGGTACAAAAGATCGATGCGACACCGTTTCAGATCACTTATGACCATGTGACAGGAGCAATGCTGCCGGTGAAAGAGGCAGCGGATGGCAGCCCGATCTATTGTAATGGCATTATTGTGAGCAAGGGGTCTTATGAGGGCAGGATCGATCTGGTGCCGGAGACCGGACATTGCCAGATGCGTGATTAGGAGGAGAAAGGAGGAGCGGTATGAAAGAGCAGAATGACGGATTTTCGCTGGTGGAATTGATCGTATCTATGGCGATCCTCATGATCGCGGGTGCCGCTCTGATCGGCTTTTTTTCCTATTGCATGGGGCAATATAAAAGAACCAACGAAGAAGTGGACTTGCAGTATGAATCGCAGGTCTTTGACAATCGTTTTAAAAATCATCTGATGCAGGCGCAGAGCGTCTATCTTACGGATGACGGGCAGATACTTTATCTGCAAGCGGAGGATGGGCTGGAAAAATTCTATGTGGATCCTGCAAAAGGGCAGTTGGTCTATCAGAACTACGTCTTGTCACAGGATGTCTGGCAGGCAGAGGGGGATGCCGTATGCTTTGCCTCTTATTTTACCGCTTGGGATCTGGTCTGTTATGACACCAAGGGACAGGAGATCACGGGCGTGGAGCCGGTGCAGGCAAAAAAGATTTCTTTTTCCTACCAGATGAAAACGGCAGAAAAGACATATGAGGCAAAAGAGACAGTGACCTTCCGGGGGAAGATCCTGTATCAGCGACCGGATGGAATATAGGGGATGGCTATGAGCAAGGGAAACAAGAAAAAAGTGCTTGCAGGCCTGCTTGGACTGGTTCTTCTCATAGGGCTTGGGCTTTATGGGGGCAACTTTTTCGGAAAAGCAGCAAAGAAAGGCACAGTGGAGACAATTTCATATCAGACCAAGGATGCCACAAAGGAAGTGGGAAGTAAGGAAAATCCTTTTACAGTCTTAGAGATCGTGCCGAGCAAAGACATGGCTGCTTTTGGCTATTTGATCCCGGGCTGTGAGCCGGTCAAAAATCTGTCCACAGATACGACCGGTGCCATGGAAGCATACAAATCCATCTATGCCGGAGAGGACGGGATTGCCAGTGTCACAGATGTGACAGGCAAGGCTTTCCGCAATGACCTGCCGGATAATCTGGGCTTTAGCGATACTTTTATCAATGATAATCTTCTAGTCACGGACGCGCAGGATGCCTATGGTCAGTACGGCTATTTCCTCCATGCCAAGGATGGGGAAGGTGCCTATAAATATGCCGATGATATGGGCTGTTTTGTCCCGGTTGCCGTGGATGATGAAGAGGGGCAGAATACCTATGACTGGGTGCCGCTGGCAGCCTATGTGGAAAATGTAGGGGGAACAGGCGGCTATATTCGTCTGGGAAATACTTACACCAATGAGAAGTTAAATACCGAGGATGCCCAGGCGGCATACTATAGCTTTGCGGCGGGAAGTGCCGAGGGACAGACCTCTTATGACATGCAGCCATTGGTAGCGGATGTGGGCGCGGAAGATATGGCAGCGCACGCAGAGGATACCATAGATGCAGGAGCCATCGGCAGTCAGGCGGATGTGGAGGGCAAGCGTGTCTATACCTACCGCTGTGAGGAAAAGCATGTTGTCTACAATGTGCAGACCATCCAGCACAAGGACAATCTGATCCAGACCCTGTTTCCAGGCAAAAGTTCGGAAAGCGGCTTTGTATCCCAGGTCATTACGGTTTCGCCGGAGGATCTGAGCGGAAGTAATGTGACCGGAGAAAATAATATTATCACGGATGCGGATATGATCGTCATACATGATGCCACGACTGCCCTGCCGATCTATAAGGCAGCAAATCATACAGGACAAAACGCGGATATCCAGACGGAATTTGATGCATCTTGTGATCTGTCGACAGAAGCCTATGAGGCGATCTTAAAGAGGCAGGCTTCCGGCAACCCGGCGGCCATGCTATTGGATGCCAGCAGTATGGCATACACAGAAAAAGGGGATGCCAAGGCAGACCTTTTGATGGAAAAATTATACGTTGCCCTCAACAAATACGGGGCAAAGTATTTTTATAATGTTTTTTGCCCGGATGCCTCCGGTCAGCGTGAACAGGATCCGGATGCCGCCGGCAGCCAGACCTTTGTCTATGAGCAGGCGGTAAGGGGCTTGCAGACCGGCAGGGCTTCTTATGTGCTGGACTGGGATGGCGGTGACGGCATGTTACGCCAGACCCTTGATACTGATGCGACCGGGCTTTTGACCGATCTTCCTTCCAAGCGGACAGCAGACGGCAAGTGTGCACACATGCGTATTTTGGAGATTCAGCCGATCCCATCCTATATTTATGGCAATCTGGGATGGAAGTCTTACTATTGTGCTCTTTTGCCGGATTTTATCGGGACGGACAGCGATATTGCAAAGGATCTTACCGTTACCTGCATGGCGACTTATGAGTGCAACAGCAAGGTGGAGGATCTGAATGCCAATTATGACCTGATCATCATCGGTGCCAAGCAGGATGAGACCAATGGCTTAAATGGCTACAATGATAAGTCTTTGGGCAATCTTGCCTATACGACGGTGGGAGATCTGGTTAGCACGGATAGTGGCTACACCTATTATATTGACCCGGATTTCTTTGCCTTTGACAAGATCGGATCATGGGGACGTTATGATAAGGATCAGCGGCACTGGATCTCCGGCAAACTGGATGCCTGGAATATGCAGAATTGGTCGGAGTCTTTTATCGGATCACAGCAGGGATCGGATATTGCACAGGCAAAGATCCGCTATGAGGCAACAGACTTATCAAAGACCAAGTATCAGGAGATTTTGGATTTTTCCCAGAAAAATCCGGTTGTCATAGATGACGGACTTTACGCGGTAGATCAGACCGAGGTTGACACCGAACTGGTGGATGAGAGTTCTTTTGTTTACAATCTTGCAAAAGCAGGTCTGAAGAAAAACGATAAGACCCAGCAGATCCTCTCTTATACCAAGGCGGTGGAGACGGATTCCCTACTGACGTCTTGGATGCAGGAGAACCAGTGCAGTCTCACTTTTTTAGCAGATGATTCCAAGCAGGGGGAGGACGGCAAGCCGGTAGCTTATGATCCGACTTATGGCAGCCAGACGGTATCCTGGAATAAGGGCAAGGAGTCTGCTACGATCGATCAGGTGCTCTTGCGTTCGACAGCAAATGACCAGACGGATGCGGAGGGCAATCCGGTCTTACGTTATCATTTTAGTTTGCAAGGCAAGGCTGACGCTTTGTATCAGGTCAGATTATATGTTGACAGTAACGGCAACGGATCTTTTGAAAAAGAGGAATGCAGCAGTGAGCCTACCATTACGGACACCACAGAGGGTGCTCTAAATGGTACGACCGCCAATGGTACGCTTTTGGCAGGGCATTCCTATACCGTGGAGCGAGCCTTACCTGCCACGCAGGCGGGCATGCTGCCGTGGAAATTGGAAGTCAGTGCGGTGGATGCCGCGAGCGACCGTGACAGTGCCATCGGCTATACCCGCATTGCCAATTACGGACAGAAGGAGACCATTCATGTCTTGCAGATGAACCTGACAGCCGACATGAAAACGGATGCGACTTCCGAGATCCGTTTTGCAGACCGGACAACGGAAGTAGGTGCTAAGTTTGCGGCATATCTGGATAATGTCGAGGATTTTGATGTCGATATTGATTATCGGTCCAATTCCTGGTTTATGAATAATTACGAGGGCAAGCCGGAGGAATGGGCATCCGACCTGCAAAAGTACGACATGCTGATCTTAGGCTTTTCGGATGTATCCAGTTTTACAGACCAGGAAGATTTTTTATATGGTTTTCAGAAGTTTGTCGCATCCGGCAAGAGCGTGATCCTGGGGCATGACATTGTGCAGGACAAATCTTTTGCCTATCCTAGTTATAATGAGTCGACACAAGAGGACAGCCGGGAAAGTGGCGAATGCTGGAGCGTGGATCAGGCGACATCCATGTATCTGCGCGAGTTGAGCGGACAGATGGTGCGATATTATTCCAACCAGAGCGAGGCTGGTTCTTACGAAAAAACCTATAGCCGGGGGCAGGAGATCTCTCTTTTGCCGGAAGAAGATATGGAAGTCGGTTATTACTGGAAATGGCATTATAGAAATTGGTATGGCAATGGTTACTGGGCATATCATAAAGACGAGAATACCGGTGGAGAAGGCAAATGGATGACGCGCGATGATTATCTGTCAAAACTGACATCCACAGGCGAGTCTATCTGCAATCTCATGGATAACAGCATCCGCGTTATGACCTATGGCGCGAGACTGCGCAAGACGACGAAAAATGGTATTGATCGTACGATCTATAGCCCGGTCGATCAGATGAAAAAAGTAGATGATACGACGCTGGACTGGACAAAGAGCGTGGAGACAGAGACCGTCCGCATTGCCAACCAGGGGCAGATCACGACCTATCCTTACAAGATGGAAGATACGATCACGGTCGGAACGACCCATGCGCAAAACTATCGGCTGGATCTGGAAAATGCGACCGGGGATAGGGCGATCGTCTGGTACAATTTATCCAATGATACAGATGATGCGACAAATATTTACGCAGCCAGAGAAGGGGATGCGTCCAACAACTATTATCTTTATACCAAGGGCAACATCACCTATACCGGGCTGGGGCACAGTGGCAGCATGACGGATGATGAGATCCGTTTGTTTGTCAATACCATGATCAGTTCCTTCCGTTCACAGGAGGCGGCACCTTATCTGACGGTGACAAATGAGGAAGCCATACATAATGGATCGATCAGCACCTTTTACACACAGGATCGCGGTGCAGATACGCAGGATATCGTGGCACACCTGCTGGTCAATGATGCATCTATCTCCAATCAGGCAAAGACCTACCGCTTGACCATCCGTGATGAAAATGGCAAGGTGCTGGCAGATCATGTGGCGGTCAAAAAAGATAATTTTTATGATCTCAGGATCGCAGCAAGTGATGTCTTGGCAGGACAAAAGACCTATACGGCAACTTTGGAGTCCTCTTATACCCAGGAGGGCAAGACCTATACGACAGAGGACACAGTCACCATACGTGCCATGGTCATGCCATTGTTTGACCTGTATTAATAAATGTGCCGTATTTTTGATGAAAATATAAAATGGACAAGTGATTTGTAAACAGATTCTAAAATCTTTATTAAATCATTTGTCCTTTTATTGACTTTGCCCTGCAAAATGATAGAGTTAATTTTAAAGAAATGATAGAGCAGAGATTTTTTAGGAGTTTCTGGCTCGGAACGGAGTTGTCATGAGAGAAAAATTGGCTCGTTTTATGGTGGGGAGAAATGGCGCAGATGCGCTTTCAAAGTTCTTTTTATATGTAGCACTGGTACTTGTGATCATTACCATGTTTTCACACAATGCCATCATTTATCTGCTTGCGATCGCATCCTTAGTGTATAGTTATTTTCGCATGATGTCACGCAATGTATCCAAGAGATATTATGAAAATCAACAGTATCTTCGTATGACGGATAAGATCCGGGACAAGTTCCACGGTGCCTCTGCCAAGGCAAAGTACCAAAAGAGCAAGGCTGTCTATGAGAGAGAGCAGAAAAAGATCTACAAGATCTACTATTGTCCGTCCTGCAAGCAGAAGATCCGCGTGCCAAAGGGCAAGGGCAAGATCATGATCACCTGCCCGAAATGTAAGATGGAATTTATCAAGCGTACCTAGTGAGGTTGTTTCATGTTTGGATATATCAATGTTAATCGGAAAGAATTAAATGCAGAAGATGAAAAGACATATCAGGCATATTATTGCGGGCTTTGCCGCCAGTTAAAGAATGAGGCCGGCATCAAGGGACAGATGCTTTTGAATTACGATATGACTTTTCTTTTGATCCTTTTGACCGGTCTGTATGAGTTGGAGCATGAGGAGATATCCTACCGCTGTGCCGTGCATCCGGCGGCAAAAAAGACAGCCTATATCAATGCGGCGACAGAATATGCAGCAGCCATGGACATCGTGCTCAGTTATCACAGTTTACAGGATGATTATGAGGATGAGGGCAGCCATATCAAGCAGGCTATGGCAAAGGCTCTTTTGAAGGACTATAAGCGTATCAGCATCCGTTATCCAAGACAGGTGCAGGCGGTAGAAGAATATATGAAAAAACTTGCCGAGGCTGAGAAGGCGAAGGAGTCCAATATCGACATCGTTGCGGGCTATACCGGTGAGATGCTGGGACAGATCTTTCAGTGGAAGCAGGATGAGTGGTCCAAGGATCTGGAGAGCATGGGCTTTTACATGGGCAAGTTTATCTATCTTCTGGATGCCTATGAGGATTTCAAGCAAGATCAGAAAAAGGGCAATTACAATCCGCTTGCCTATGTGCAGATGGAGTCCAAGGAAGAATACGAGACTTTTTGCCGTTCCACACTTACCTGTCTGATGGCAGAGTGCGCCAAATCTTTTGAACGTATGCCGATCTTAGAGCATGCAGAGATCCTGCGCAATATTTTATATTCCGGTGTTTGGACAAAGTACGAATACCTGAAATTAAAAGAAAAAAAGACGAAATCATAGAGTTGGAGGAAAACGTTTATGTCGGATCCATATAGGGTGTTGGGCGTATCGCGAGATGCATCCGAGGATGAGATCAAGAAAGCATATAGAACATTGAGCCGAAAATATCATCCCGATGCCAATGTCAATAATCCAAATAAGGATCAGGCAGAGGAGATGTTCAAAGAAGTACAGCAGGCTTACGATCAGATCATGAAAGAGCGCCAGCAGGGAGCCAGTTTTGGTGGTTACCAGTACGGCTATGGTGGGTTTGGCGGACAGACGTCACAATCCGGATATGAGCAGACACAGGAGTCAAATGAGATGCGTGCCGCAGCCAATTATATCAATAGCAGGCACTTTGCAGAGGCGATGCATGTCCTAAATTCCATGCCGGATTCTGCAAGGGGCGGACGTTGGTACTATTATGCCGCGATCGCCAGTGAGGGGCTGGGCAATATGGTGGATGCCAAGGAGTATGCAAGACGCGCAGTAGCCTTAGAGCCGGGCAACTTCCAGTACCGCCAGTATCAGCAGCATCTGGAGTATGGCAGTGACTGGTATGAGACGCGTGGTTCTGCTTATGAGAGACCATACGCCGGTGTCACCCGCTGGTGTTTCAATATGTTCCTTTTGAATATTTTTTGCAATCTCTGTTGTTTTGGACCGAGATGCATGTAAAAAAGCGAAGTCACTCGTTGACTTCGCTTTTACTTTTTTATTTCCCATTATATTTCTCTTCACAATATTTACAACGATATACTTCGTGTTCTTCATCGGTCAGGATAAAGATCTGATCTAATTCCTGCTCGATAGAAGTAATGCATCTTGGGTTCTTGCAGGAGATCACGTTTTTGATCTGACGAGGAAGGGTCAGAACCTTTTTATCTACGATCTTGTCACCCTGAATGACATTGACCGTGATATTGTGATCGATATAACCAAGGATATCAAGATCTAAGGCATCGATCGGACATTCTACTTTGATGATGTCCTTTTTCCCCATTTTATTGCTTTTGGCATTCATGATGATGGCAACGGTGCAATCAAATTGATCTAAGTGCAGATCATGATAGATCTTCATGCTCATGCCTGCCTGAATGTGATCGAGTACAAATCCCTCGTGAATTCCACTGATATTTAACATGATCCCACCTCCAATAATGTATAGATAAGTGCCATTCGGATATAGACAGCGAATTGTGCCTGTTTAAAGTAGGCTGCCCTTGGGTCGTCGTCAACTTCAATAGAAATCTCATTGACACGTGGCAGTGGATGCAGGACGATCATATCCTCTTTGGCAAGAGACATCTTATCGGCATTTAAGATATAGAAATCTTTCATGCGCAGATAGTCTTCCTCGTTGAAGAAACGCTCTCTCTGCACGCGGGTCATATAGAGAATGTCAAGTTCCGGCATGGCATCTTCCAGTTTTTCAACCTCTACATATGGAATGTGATTTTTGTCTAAGACATCTTCACGGATATAACTTGGAACACGCAGTTCCTCCGGTGAGATCAATACAAATTTAATATTTGGATAGCGTACCAGTGCATTGATCAGAGAGTGCACGGTTCGTCCAAATTTTAAGTCGCCACATAAACCAATGGTAAGATTATCCAATC
>CAVLBP010000077.1:0-11535 GCA_963661325.1 bacterium | reverse complement strand
GCACAGATGTGATGGATCCGCTCTTTGTTGATGTAATACGCTCCTGCAAAGCGCCCATTTCTGTCTGCAGGGTCGGCTGGTAACCTACGGCTGACGGCATACGTCCCAAAAGGGCGGACACCTCAGAACCAGCCTGTGTAAAACGGAAAATGTTGTCAATAAAGAGCAATACATCCTTTCCACCCTTATCACGGAAATACTCCGCCATGGTAAGACCGGTCAGACCGACACGCATTCTTGCTCCAGGTGGCTCGTTCATCTGTCCAAAGACCATGCAGGTCTTGTCGATAACCCCGGATTCCTTCATTTCATAGTAGAGGTCATTTCCCTCTCTGGTACGCTCTCCTACACCGGTAAATACAGAATATCCACCGTGCTCGGTAGCGATGTTATGGATCAACTCTTGGATAAGTACCGTCTTTCCTACGCCGGCACCACCAAAAAGTCCGATCTTTCCACCCTTTTGATAAGGGCAGAGCAGGTCTACGACCTTGATACCGGTCTCCAACATTTCTGTGGAGGTTGCCTGCTCCTCAAAAGCAGGAGCCTTTCTGTGGATCGGCATGTATTCCACATCCTGTGGTGCATCGATCTCGTCGATAGGTTCTCCCAATACGTTAAAGATACGTCCTAAGGTCTGCTCGCCGACAGGAACACTGATCGGTGCTCCTGTCGCATGCGCCTCCATTCCACGTACCAATCCGTCGGTCGTTCCCATGGCAATACAACGCACAGTATCGTCTCCCAGATGCTGGGCTACTTCAACTACCAACTTTCCGCCATCTTTTGTTGGAATATTGATAGCATCATTGATCTCCGGCAATTCGCCTTCGGAGAACTTGATATCAAGTACCGCACCAATGATCTGAGTGATCTTTCCTATATTTTCTTTCGCCATATTTGTCACTCCTAATTCATCAAAACTTTGTTTTTGCCTTCTCCCTTGGTAAAGATTAGGAAATGGCTTCCGCACCGGCAATGATCTCTGTCAGTTCCTGTGTGATGGAACCCTGTCTTGCACGGTTATATTTCAGTGATAAGTCATTGATCATGTCCTCAGCATTGCTGGTCGCTGAATCCATCGCCTGCATACGCGCACCGTTCTCACTGGCTACCGCCTCGACCAGTGCACCGTAGATCAGACTGGTAATATACTTTGGAATGATCATATCCAGAGCCTCTTCCTCATTTGGTTCAAAATTCATGAGAAGATCTGCGTCATTTGCTGCAAGATCTTCTTCCTTTACCTGTACCGGTAACAAACGAAGTAAAGTCGGCTCGTGGCTGACTGTATTCTTGAAATGTGTATATGCTAAGTAGATCTCACCGATCTCGCCTTTTGCATAGGCACTTAAGACTTCCTTACTGATCGCCTGCGCATCCTCATAAGTAGGTGCCTCCATGACATCCGAATAATCGGATTCCATGTGATAGCCTTTGCGCGCCAGAGCCTCCTGCCCCTTGCGCCCTACTGTGTAGATCTTTGCACTCTCCAGCGGAATATCACTGCCCGTGATCAGACGGATGATATTGGAATTGTAGCCGCCTGCAAGACCACGATTGGACGTGATCACAATGATCCCCTTCTGGTCTGACGCACTCTCCCGCAAATAGGGATGATCGATATTCCCTGCCTTTGCCAGCATGGAGCACACGGTCTGATACATATACTGGAAGTAAGGTGTCGTTTCTTCTGCCTTATTCTTGGCTTTTTGGAGTTTTACGGTAGATACAAGTTTCATGGCTTTTGTGATCTGTTGCGTACTTGAAATACTTGTTTTTCTTCTTTTAATGTCCCTCATTGAGGCCATTTCATCTCACCGCCTTTGCTATTTATAGCTTTTCTTACATTCCTCAATCGCCTGAATAAGCGCCTTTTCGGTATCCTCTGTCAGCACTTTTTCGGTGCGGATGGATTCCGGAATCTCCGGATATTTGGTATCCACATACTCAAAGAGGGCTGCCTCAAACGGCAATACATCCTCGACCGGAATATCCAAAAGATATTTCTTGGTTGCCGCATAGATGATCATGATCTGATATTCTACCGGCATCGGCTTGTATTGTGGCTGCTTTAACATTTCCTGGATACGCTCGCCCTGTGCCAACTTCTCGGTCGTGTCTGCGTCGAGTTCCGAACCAAACTGTGCAAAAGATGCCAGTTCTCTATACTGTGCCAACTCCACACGGATCGGAGCAGCGATCTTTTTCATCGCCTTGATCTGTGCGGATCCACCAACACGGGATACGGAAAGTCCGGCATTGATCGCCGGCCGGAAACCTGCGTTGAAGGCCTCGGTCTCCAGATAGATCTGACCATCTGTGATGGAAATAACGTTGGTCGGAATATAAGCAGATACATCACCTGCCTGCGTTTCAATGATCGGCAGGGCTGTCAATGATCCGCCGCCAAGAGAATCATTCAAACGTGCTGCACGCTCCAAAAGTCTGGAATGCAGATAGAATACATCTCCCGGATAAGCCTCACGTCCTGGCGGACGACGGAGCAGCAAAGAAAGGGTACGGTATGCCGTTGCATGCTTGCTCAGATCATCATAAACAACAAGCACATCCTCTCCGTTTTCCATCCATTCTTCTCCGATCGCACATCCTGCGTACGGAGCAATATACTGTAGTGGTGCCAACTCACTGGCGGTAGATGCAACTACCGTGGTATAAGACATAGCACCGAATTCTTCCAAGGTATTTACGATCGTAGCAACGGTAGATGCCTTCTGTCCGATGGCAACATAAATACATTTGACGTTCTGTCCCTTTTGGTTGATGATCGTATCGATCGCGATAGCGGTCTTACCTGTCTGACGGTCACCAATGATCAATTCTCTCTGTCCACGTCCGATCGGGATCATGGAATCGATCGCCTTGATGCCTGTCTGTAATGGGGTGTCAACGGACTTTCTGGAAATAACGCCGGATGCCACGCGCTCGATCTGACGGAACTTGTCTGTCTCGATCGGTCCCTTGCCATCGATCGGCTGTCCCAGTGCATTGACGACACGCCCTAACATTGCATCTCCAACCGGCACTTCTACTACACGTCCTGTTGTCTTTACGGTATCTCCCTCATTAATGTTGCGGTTGTCACCAAGCAGAACCGCACCGACATTGTCTTCCTCGAGGTTGAGTACCATACCATACACTTCTCCAGGGAACTCTAAAAGTTCTCCCTGCATGGCATTTTCCAATCCATGTATACGTGCAATACCGTCTGCCACCTGTATAACGGTGCCGACGTCTGCCACTTGAAGCTGCGCTGCATATCTTTTCATTTGCTCTTTGATCACAGAGCTGATTTCTTCTGGTTTTAAATTCATGAAGCGCTTTCACCTACTTTCAACTGTATTTTGGATAATTCTCTCGATAGTTCTGAGATCTTGGTGCGTACACTGCTGTCCACAACGCGATCCCCAATACGGATTACCATCCCGCCGATCAGGTCGGCATCCACCGCATAATGCATACGAAATGACTGGTATGCAGTGGTCTCTAACAAACGGTCCTCGATCTGCTTTTTCTGGGCATCGGTGACTTCCATCGGTGTCGTCACATAGGCGATCCCGACTTTCTTTTCCTCTAATGCCTTGTCTATAAAGAATGTCAGCACCTCCGGCATCTTTGCAAAATGATCCTTCTCTACGATCATCCGCATCAGACCTACCAGTTCATCGGAAACCCTACCTTTAAAAACAGTCTCTACCATCTGCAATTTTTCTTCTTTTATGATGTTGGGATGAGTCATCATCTGACTAAATTCCTGATTGTCCCTAAGGACATCCAGAACTCCCTGGCTCTCTTCCAGATACGCATCCAGACGATCCTGCTCCATTGCCAGTTCAAACAATGCTTCACCATACACATTTGAAACTAACTTTGCCATGTAGCATCACCCATTTCCTTTAGCGTTTCTTCCACCAATTCATTTTGAATCGTGGTGTCTATGTTGGCAGCCACGACCTTGCCAGCCATGACAGAAGCGATGGAGATCATCTCCTGCTTCATCTCATCCGCAGCACGTTTCTTCTCCAGAGCCGCTTCTTCTCCGGCTCTTGCAATGATGCGCGCCGCTTCCTCTTTGGCATCCGCTATGATCTTGGCTTCGTTCTTAAGCGCCTTTTGTCTGGCTTCTGCAAGGATTGCCTCAGCCTCTTTATCAACATCTTTTAAACGCTTTTCGTACTCTGCTTTGACTTTGGCAGAATCTTCTTTGTCCTGTGCCGCACTGGCAATATCCTGACGGATCTTTTCCTGTCGATCCTGCAAGAGTTTTCTTACCGGATTGAACAGAAAATACGACATGATCAGGAATAGAAAGAAGACAGAAATGCCGAGTGAAACAGAGTCAAACAGCAACTGAAAATCTAAGTCAAATAATCTTGTCATAACTTTCCTGTAGTTCCTCCTTTCCCGGGAAATTCCAAACTACACGCATTAGCCTACTAATGGTTTTACGAAAAGTAAGAGCATGGCAACAAGAAGTCCATACAGACCTGTTGTCTCGGCAACTGCCTGTCCAAGTAACATGGTTGACATGATCTTTCCCTGTGCGCCCGGGTTTCTACCTACGGCTGCTGCACCATAACCTGCTGCAATACCCTGTCCAATACCAGGTCCGATACCGGCGATAACTGCCAGACCTGCACCAATTGCGGAACATGCTAAAATCAAATCTTCTCCTGTGATATTCATAATTCTTTCCTCCTAATATGAAATATAAATTATTCTTCGTCCCCATAGGACTGTGTGATGTATGTCATGGTAAGCATACAGAAAACGTATGTCTGAATGGCTCCGGAAAACAGGTCAAAATAGACATGTAATACAGCAGGCCAGACATATGCGATCTTCGCCAACAGACCGTAAACCAGGGCCATCATTACGGTTCCTGACAATACATTCGCAAACAAACGCAGTGATAAGGAAATCGGCACTGCGATCTCGCTGATCAAGTTGATCGGCAGCCATAGTGGAAACCACGGCGGTAATGGAGAACACATGTCAACCCAGATCCTCTTGAAGGACTGGTGTCTCCATTTTGTGATGTGAATCAGTGCAAACGTAATGATACCAAGGGCAAATGTGGTTCCATAGTCCGCGGTTGGCGGTCTGAGTCCAAAAAGTCCGGATATATTACTGAATAATATGAATACGAAGATCGTACTGATATAATTCGTAAACTTTGGTGCGTGGGAACCCATATTGTTTTCCACGATACCGGACAATTTTTCTACCATCAGTTCCAGAACGTTCTGAAAGGTATCAGGCACTTCTGTAGCATGTGCTATTTTTCGATTGGCTACAATAGAAAAGATCACAAGCACAAGCATAACAATGGCAATACATACATGGGATGTGGTGATCCATACTTCTTGTCCAAATAACTGAAACGAGAACAAGCCATGTATCATAAAGTCAATGTTATCAGCAGAAGCCGACATTAGAATTGCTTCATTCACAATTTCACCTCCTCTTCCTGTTCATTCGTTGATTCTTCCGGCGCAATGTCCTTAAAAATCATTTTATGCATAAAAGGTTGTACATATGCACTCACCTTTAGCCCCAAAACTCCTATAAATGCACTCACCAGATTACCCAGGTGAAAATACATCATGATAAAAAATACAAGTACCACAACCAGATAGCGCAGGACAGACTTAAAGGATAGGCGCTTGGTCCCGGTGTCTCCCAGACGCACCGCCTCCTCGATCACCATAGCCAGATGGATCCCCATGCCCATGGCGCAGGCAATGCCGATCCACAAGCCCGATGTATAGCGCAGCTTGTCAGAAACAAACCACACACCGACAAATTCTACGATCAGTCCATATACGGCGATGCCAAGGAGCAGTCCCGGCAAAGCCTCATTCAGTCTCTTTAATGCTTTGATCATGTGATGCCTTTTCCTGTTCTTCTTTTTCTCTTTGCAATTCTCCCGGGGATTTTGTGTCTTTTAGATATTTTTTGACCAGACGATAGACATTCTGAAATCCGGCTATCGCCCCTAGAACAAACCCCAATACACTAATCCATCTGGTTCCCAGTTTATGATCCAGCCACGCGCCACCGATAGCACACATCAAAATAGGTACTAACATAGTCACGCCGATCTGGACGATCAGAACCAGTGCATTTGCCACCTCATTGCTTTCTCTTTTTTTCAAGTCTTCTCCTAAAAACTATAACGAGATCGTGATCTCGCGTCCTGTATGTTCATACTTGTGAAACTCTACCCCTGCGGCACGCAGCATACGCTTGGATGCCATGACGGCAGGTGTGTGCTCATATTTGTCCTGATCATAGACAATACGGCGGATGCCGGACTGTATGATGGCTTTGGCACACTCATTACAAGGAAACAGTGATACATATAAAGTAGCCCCTTCCAAACTGCCCCCACGATAGTTTAGAATGGCATTCAGTTCACTGTGTGTCGTATAAAAATACTTGTTGTCGTAAGGCTCTCCCTCACGACACCAAGGAAAATCGTCGTCTGAACATCCCATAGGAAATCCATTGTATCCCATGGATAGGATCTTGTGATCGTCGCTGACAATGCAGGCCCCCACCTGCGTGTGCGGATCCTTGGACCGCATAGCCGATAACATGGCTACGCCCATAAAATATTCGTCCCAACTGATGTAATCCTGTCTTTTGTCACTCATGATGCTCCCCCTTTGTCCTCTGTCTCTAACTTTGCCAATAACTTTTCGATGGACTTTTTCAGCACTTCAAAACACAAGCCATAGGTCTGTAAGGATGCTCCGTAAGGATTGACGACCTCGATCTCGTCTCCCACATAGGTCGATAGAACAAAGGTATTGTCCTCATTTGCCCCCTCGATCTCCTCGATCACCTTGACGCGCTGTGCTTCGTCCATGGTCAGGATCAGCGTGCCCGGCACAATGTCCGCCGCCGTCAACTGCTCTGCCGCAAAATTGTCCGGTGCAATGCCATTGCTGATCAGCACTGCCTCTGTCTTTTGATTCATCGGTTCCGGGAATAAAACGACAACGCCTCTTGCTAAGACGTCGATATCTTTCCCCTCCGTCATCTGCTTCATGATCGCCGCCGCCATAGGTGCGCGGGATGTCCCACTGCCCGCGGCAAAGATCACGCGTTTTACTTCTTCCATAGTTACTTCTTCTCCCAAAAAGTTCCCTTATACAAAAATCCGTTTGTGCCCTGCCGCTTTCAGCAATCGGTTCATGATCGCCTGTCCCACTCCGGCAGCCGCAAAACTCTCTGAATAAATAACATCTACACCAAGCGTATCAAACTGACGCAGTACATCAAAAAGATGTCTTGCGATCTCCGCTTCATCCTTCCGCTGTCCGATCACGATCACATGATCCGCCGTATAAGCATCCTGGTTCTCCGCTGTTGCCAAAACGCCGACGGACTGTCCCTTTGCCTGTGCCTCTCCGGTCAGTTCATTGATCTTTGCGATCACATGATCCATGTCGCCCTCGACCAAGGTAAGATCTGCCTTTGGCGCATAATGGCGATAACGCATGCCGGGCGCCTTTGGCGGCTTCTTGCTGTTTTCCGATGCAATGCCCGGATCCATGCCGACCTGTCCCAAGACCTGAGATAACATCTCCTGGGTGATAAAGCCCGGACGCAAGATCATGGGCTGGTCCTCGGAAAGATCCACGATGGTAGACTCAATACCGATGCCGACCGATCCGCCATCCAAAAGAACTTCGATCTTGCCCTGTAAGTCCTCCCATACATGCTGTGCCGTTGTCGGGCTCGGACGACCGGATGTATTGGCGCTCGGTGCTGCGATCATACAGCCGCTGTCCTGTAAAAATCTGCGGGCAACCGGATGGGACGGCATACGGATGGCAACCGTATCCAGACCTCCCGTCGTCTCATAAGGAATGACCTCATTCTTGCGCAGGATCATGGTAAGCGGTCCCGGCCAGAAAGCCTCCGCTAAGTCTCTCGCCTCCTGTGGCACCTCTGCCACGATATCTTCCAACTGTGAAAAATCTGCTATATGAACAATCAAAGGGTTATCCGACGGACGACCCTTTGCTGCATATATCTTGCGGGAAGCCTCAGGATTCGTCGCGTCACCGCCCAATCCATACACCGTTTCCGTAGGAAAGGCGACCAGCCCACCGCTGCGGATGACCGCAGAGGCTTCCTTGAGTTCCGCTTCTTCTATCTGATTGTCTCTAGCCACAAATACTTTCGTTTTCATAGTCCTCATTATAACACTTTTCGTAAATTACACAACTAAAAACGCTAGTTGCTCTCCTGCATCTGTGCAAATGTAACAATTCCCTGGTAGATCGCCTCCACGATCTTGTCCTGATACTTGTTATCCTGTAGTTTTTTACACTCCTTTTCATTGCTTAGAAAACCACATTCCACGATCACGGTTGGACTGACGGTCTTGCGCAGCATATAATAGGAATCATTCGCCTTGGCTGCCCTGTGGTTGGTCGGATCGACCACGGATACCAGTTTTTCCTGTAATTGCTCCGCTAAGAGCCGGCTCTTTTCCGATGTGCTGTAATAAAAGACCTGCGCCCCGGAGATCCCGGCATCCCCATAAGAGTTCTGATGGATGCTGATGGTCACATCCGGATCCACATTTTCTACGATCTGACAGCGCTTTTGTAAGTCTTTCGCCTTCTTGCTGCCGCCGGACTCCGTGCAGAGTTCGCAGTCGCTCTCCCTGGTAAAATAAACCTCTACCCCCTGCTTTTTTAGATAGTCTCCCAGTTTCTGCGCGATCGCTAAGTTGATATCTTTTTCCAGTGTTCCATCCACCGCCACCTTACCCGGATCACTGCCGCCGTGCCCCGGGTCAATCACCACTTTCAAATGACTTGCCGTCTTTTTTGCAGAAACGACCGACACGCCCCAGACACTCGTCAAAAGACTGATCGCAATAAAAAAGACTGCCATGACCATTTCTATTTTTCGTTTCATAAGATCACCATGTGTTTTTTATAATATATGGTGTCAAAAATAGAAATATGTAATGACAGTCTGTTTCGCTTTTACTTTACTTGAAATAAGTCTTTATGGTCTGCCAGGTATCCTTCGTCTCGAAGCCGAGTTTCCAGAATGATGCCCCTGCCAATTTATTTTCTTTCATAACATCTAACTTCTTGGAAAGAGAAGTTGCATCCTCGATCCATGCCATATAGGTCGTGTCACCTTCCGTGAACTCAGCATAATACTGACCTGCTTCCTCTGACCAGGTGCTCGTCGCCTGGTTGCGATTGAGGAAGGACTGCATATCTTCCATGCCGTATGCCGAACTGGTCAGACCGGTCTCGGACTGCGCCCACACTCTGGCATAAAAAGGCATACCTAAGATGATCTGATCTGCCGGTACTTCTTCCAGAGTATCCGCTACACCTTTTTCCACAAAGCCGATGGATGCAACAGATCCCGCCTCATCATCACCGGCATAATGCTCATCATATGCCATGACAGCAATATAGTCTGCATAATCCGCCTGCACGCTTCTATTATAAAAAGCGGTAGATGCGGAAGGCACATAGTTGTCTACCGATAAGATGATGTCATTCTTTTCGCACTTAATGGATAATTCTTTAATAAACTCAATATAGCCATCCTTGGCAGAAACGCTGAGCGCTTCCATATCGACATTGATGCCGTCCAGATCATAGGAGATCGCCTGTGTGATCAGGTTGTTGACCAGATTATCACGGTAGGAGGTCGTATTCAGTACCGTTGTTGTATCAACATTTTTATTTTCCAGATTGCTGACCAATCCCCATACCTGAATGTTGTTCTGGTGGCAATAAGTCACATAACCACTGCTTGCAAGGCTCTTGATATTGCCCAGGTTGTCACTGAGTGAGAACCAGGTCGGTGAAATAACATTGAGGTCTGTACCAGCCACCACCTGTGATACGCCGCTATTGGCGGACTGGGATGTCACCTGATGCCAGCCCATAACGATCGGATCCTTGACGGTGATATGATTGTAGGTACGCTCCGGCAGTGTCGCCTCTACGGTCTGCTTCTCAGACTTGGATAAGCGTCTGTTCTGGACGCAAGCCAGAACGCCATCCTCTGTCAGCACATGGCTCCATTTGCCATAGTCCTCTAAGATCGTCACCTGATCGCCCTTTTTCGCATCCTTTAAGATCTTGCTCTTGACCCCACCGAAACGGCGCAGCGCCGCATCACGTTTGAGGCTTGCCACCTTTTTCTCATAGCCTGCCGTCTCGATCACGAGGCGGTTTGGACTGTCAAAAAGTTCAAAGGACATATCGGTATATAATTTGACAAAATCCGCTGACACAAAGTAAGCGCCATTTTGTGAAACAACCACGTCCTTGCCCAGAGATTCTCTGGACTTTCCTACCGTGTAGGCATCACTGTTTAGGGAAGCAGAGACCACATCCTGATCTGTCACATAACGCAGGACTCCCTCTGTCGTATCGTAAACATAGCCGTCATCCAGATTGGATTTCAAAAAACCGATCTCCAGATAAACGCCCTGATCCGTCGCAATAGCATAAATCGCATCATCGCTGTCCGAAACTTCTTTATATTCGCCATTTAAGATAACGGCCGCCTGATTTTCCTCAGTCAAAGTAAAGAAATCGCTCAGGCTCATATGCTCCTTGGTCGGCGTGTATCTACGGATGACAAAGATCATCCCCACGACGATCAAAAGCAAAAAGGCGATCGCGAGCAGATAGATATGATTCGGTATCTGTTGGTTCTTTCGCTCATGCTTCCGGCTGCCGCCGCCCACTGTTCTTCTATCTCTTTTGTCCATTCTACCCTCCAATGGTCATTTGTGTGCAAATTTGCATTCATTATAGCACATCTTGTCGCGCCATGTCATCTGCCAAGAAAAGCCACATAATAAATAGGGCGTATCTCCTGATCAGATACGCCCTCATCTTTTTTCGTGTTTACTGTATTAGCATTCTTGTTTCCTTTCAAATATAAGGATAACAACATTTTGTCATTTGCTTATTCGTTCGGTGCTTTACCTCCTCCTTCTTTTGTGGTCACTTCTGTAACCACTGTTTCAAATAGTAAATATCTTTTTTCTCCAATGAAAAAGGATCTGCTATGTCCGGCATGGGTCTGACCCACACACCATTTTGCTTTGCAAAAGAGACCTGCGACTTTCTATTTACATGCCTGCTATAGTATTCCATTTGCGCCATGTCGCTTTTCTTTTTATTTTTTTCAATACATGTCGCATAAGCCTCGCGCTCCCATGGCTGTAAACCGCCCATAAGAACTCTGCGCTGACATCTGCTTTCCAAAAGTGGATTTTCCTTTGCGTATCTGCCAAAGTCAATGATGATCATCCCGTCGAAAGCATCCAATAGGCGTATAGCCTCTTTCTCCTTGGGACAGATCAAATAGAATACCCCTTGATAGGCATAGAGGATATTGCCGCTTTTCTCTACGACCCGGTCCGAAAACATGGGATATAAATGACTGAAATTCCCCAATTCCAAGTACATTACCTCCCACTTTTCCACTGAGTGCAGATAA
>CAVLBP010000076.1:0-11590 GCA_963661325.1 bacterium | reverse complement strand
GGTATGGATCATGTAGAGGAGTAGATACAGATGGATGACCATCTTGTATGATAAAGAATAAAAAGAAAAAGGAGCAAAAGTATGAAAAAGACATATGATGTAGAGGTTGATTGCGCAAACTGTGCAGCAAAGATGGAGGAAGCCGTAAGGAATACAGAGGGCGTTAAGAACGCGACCTTGAGTTTCATGACCTTGAAGTTGAAGGTGGAATTTGAAGAAGGTGCAGATGTGGACGCTGTTATGCAGCAGGCATACAAGAATTGCAAGGTCGTAGAAGACGATTGCGAGATCTTTTTATAGGAAGAACCGCGTTTCGGGGCTGTGTCACGGAGGCGGTGGGAGTCGTAAAGGAGAAAACATATGAGTAAGAAGCAAAAAAACGTACTTTATCGCATTATCGTTTCCCTGATCTTATTGGTGGCTGTGTCCGTTCTGGATGCTTTGGTGGAATTGCCATGGATCGTGCAGTTAGCCCTGTATATGGTACCATATCTGGTCATTGGATACGATATTCTGAAAAAGGCCGGCAAGGGTATTTTAAACCGTCAGGTCTTTGATGAGAACTTTTTGATGGCGGTCGCAACCGTGGGCGCCGTTTGTCTGGGCGAATACAAAGAAGGGGCAGCAGTTATGCTCTTTTACCAGATCGGCGAACTCTTCCAGAGCGTAGCCGTAGGCAAGAGCCGTAAGAATATCGCAGCCCTTATGGATATCCGGCCGGATTATGCCAATATGATGGTGGACGGCAAACTGGAAAAGGTCGATCCGGATGATGTGGAGATCGGTTCCGAGATCATCATCAACCCGGGCGAAAAAGTGCCGATCGACGGCGTGATCACAGAGGGCAATACGACCTTAAATACCAGTGCACTTACGGGAGAAAGCCTGCCGCGAGACGCATCCTGCGGCGATGAGATCATCAGCGGATGTATCAATATGACCGGTATGATCAAGGTCAAGACGACCAAGGAATTTGGTGATTCTACCGTATCTAAGATCTTAGACCTGGTGGAAAATTCTGCTATGAAGAAGTCCAGATCCGAGAATTTTATCACCAAGTTTGCCAAGTATTATACACCGGCGGTCTGCTACAGTGCTCTGGTACTTGCTATTTTGCCGCCGATCGTGCGCCTGCTTATGGGAATCAGTCCGATGTGGGGCGAGTGGATCATCCGAGCCCTGACCTTCCTTGTTATTTCTTGTCCGTGTGCTTTGGTTATTTCCATCCCATTATCTTTTTTTGGCGGTATCGGATGTGCCTCCAGCAACGGTATTCTGGTCAAGGGATCCAATTATCTGGAAGCACTGTCTGCGACCAAGTATATTGTCTTTGATAAGACAGGAACGCTGACCAAGGGTGTATTTGAGGTGACCGCCTCTTACCCGGAAAATGGATTTGATAAAGAGACTTTGCTTGGCATGGCAGCCTATGCAGAGAGTTCTTCCTCCCATCCGATCAGTCTGAGTCTGAAAAAGGCATATGGACAGGAACTGGATCTTTCTCGTGTCTCTGACATTGAGGAGATCGCCGGACATGGCGTGGGTGCGCAGGTAGACGGCAAGAAGGTCTATGTCGGAAACATGCGTCTGATGCAGCGTGAAAATCTGACGGTCACGACCGAACACAAAGAGGGAACGGTCTGCTACGTTGCCGTGGATGGCACCTATGCAGGATGTATCGTGATCTCCGATGTGGTGAAACCGACCACCAAGGATGCGATCGCCGGACTGAAGAAGAACGGCATCAAAAAGACCATCATGCTGACCGGGGATGCCAATGAGACGGCACAGCGTGTGGCAGCAGAGATTGGCATTGATGAAGTCCACAGTGAACTGTTGCCGGCGGACAAGGTGGCACAGGTTGAGCGCATTTTAGACGCCAAGGGAGAAAAGGAGAACTTAGCATTTGTCGGTGACGGCATCAACGATGCACCGGTATTATCCCGCGCAGACATTGGTATTGCCATGGGAGCCATGGGATCGGATGCAGCGATCGAGGCGGCTGATGTGGTACTCATGGACGATGATCCGGCAAAGATCGCGCTGGCTATGAGGATCTCGGTACGAACCCTAAAGATCGTGCGGGAAAACATTGTCTTTGCGCTTGCGGTTAAGGCAGTCTGCCTGATCTTGGGAGCACTTGGTATTGCCAATATGTGGGTAGCCATTTTCGCCGATGTCGGTGTCATGGTGCTGGCAGTCTTGAATGCAACCAGAGCATTGAAGATAAGACTATAGAAATGAAAAGACATTGCTTACGATGGGGATCGCAAGCAGTGTCTTTTTTTGCATTTCCTATTTTTCCTACAAATGCGTTATACTAAGGGCAGGTAAAGAATAATCTACTACAGATAAAGAAGGTGTGCGTATGAAGCAGTTATATACCAAATGGGGTGAGGCATTACAGGCACATATGCAGGAGAATGAGGAGGTCAGCGTCTTGGAGGAATACCCGAGACCGACCATGATCCGGGAATCCTATTACAATCTCAACGGTTGGTGGGACTATGCGATCACAGATCAGGCGGCAGGAGGAAAGCCACCGCTTGCCTATGATGGAAAGATCCTGGTGCCATTTTCCCCTGAGGCAGCCTTATCCGGTGTAAGCAGGCAGGTACAGCCGGACGAATATCTCTGGTATCATAAAACCATTCGTTTTGAAAGGGATAAGGTTCAAAAAGGTATGCGGCTTTTGCTGCACTTTGGTGCTGTAGATCAGACGGCAAGGCTGTATGTGGATGGAAAAGAAGCATTGAACCACATTGGGGGCTATCTGCCTTTTACCCTTGACCTGACACCATATGCAAGGGAGAGCCGGGCTGACTCCTTGGATCTGGTCGTGAGAGTGACTGATGTCAGTGATACTTCCTACCATGCCAGAGGCAAGCAGAAATTGCAGCGGGGCGGCATGTACTATACCGCGCAGAGCGGTATCTGGCAGACAGTCTGGATGGAATATGTGCCGGCAATGGCGATAGATCGTGTGGAAGTGCAAACGGATATGGATAGGGGGCAAGTATGTTTCGGAATCGATGCACAGCAGATGAGGGGTAGACGATTAGAAAATGAATTGGATGAAAAATCTGAAAACTGCAAAAATAATGAGGCAAATGCAGGTATTCCTGTAGATATCAAAATTTTTGCATCTTCCCATGCACAACCAAATCTTGCCACTTCGACTGCAAAAATACAGGAAATTAGCGGAAGACCGGTCGTTGCATCCTTTCATGATAAAGTCGCGATTCAAAAAAAGACGCAGGATTCAGATAATTCCGATCTTTTCCATCTAAAACTGGAAGATATCCTGCTTACGATCCCAGAAGATTGCATACGGCTGTGGACACCGGAGACACCTTACCTCTATGATTACGAGATCACGATCAGAAATGCAGATAATACAAAAGAGGATAGCATTTATGGCTATTTTGCCCTGCGCACCTTTACCAAAGAAGTCGATAGCGATGGCATACTGCGGATCTGTCTCAATCATAAACCGATCTTTATGGAGGGGGTCTTGGATCAGGGCTATTGGCCGGATGGGCTTTTGACACCACCGGCGGACGAGGCATATGTTTTTGATATCCTTGGCATGAAAGAGACCGGATTTCGTATGATCCGTAAACATATCAAAATTGAACCGGAACGCTTCTATTTTCATTGTGACCGCTTGGGTATGATCGTGTGGCAGGATATGGTCAATGGCGGCAGCACCTATAAGGACTGGTATGTGACTTACCTTGCCACCGCCTTATCTTTTTTGCAGATCAAGAGCAAGGATAGCCATAAGAAATTATTGTCACGCGATGAGGAAGCAGGCTGTATGGAATGGAAGCAGGAAATGCTTGCAACCATAGGGCTTTTGAAGAAGCATCCCTGTATCAGTACATGGGTTATTTTCAACGAGGGCTGGGGACAGTTTTCGACCAATGAAATGGTGGCACTGGCAAGAGAGGCGGATCCTACGCGACTGATCGATGCGGCAAGCGGCTGGTACGATCAGGGAAGCGGCGATATGAATTCCTTCCACAATTATTTCTTTCCTCTGGTCATCCCGCGTGATAAGAAAAAGGCCAAGCGTGTTGCAGTATTGTCCGAGTATGGCGGCTATTCCTATGGTATCCCGGAGCATTCGACGACGGAAGATATCTATGGCTATGGAACTTATAAGGATAAGAAAAGTCTGCGCGAGGCTTATCAGAAGCGCCGGTATGAGGCTATGGCGCTGATCGCAGATGGTCTGTGTGCCAGCGTATATACGCAGGTGTCCGATATTGAGGACGAAGTCAATGGTATCTATACCTATGACCGCAAGATCAAGAAAATATAAGATAGAAGTTATGCCATAAAAAATGAAATAAAAACATAAGACATCTGGGGAAAAGTGTGCTAGAATGTGGTGAGCCTTAACGAACATTGGTTAGAGATATGTGACACGGGCACAACGCAACTAATGCAAATAAGAAAAGATGAACCCGAAAGTGAGGAAACAATAATATGATGATGAACAAACGGCTCATCGCCATGGTGGGCGAGAGCAAAAAATACATAGCAGGCAATGTCATCTTTCAGTGGCTTGGCATGCTTGCCAACATCCTGATGATGTATAGCATTACCGGATTTTTAGGGACACTGCTGCCGGATAGCGGCAGGGGAGGTGACTTCTATGAAAATGTGAAAAGATTGGTTTTTGTGGTTATCTTTTGCATTTTGGCACGCTTCCTGTGTACCCTTCTTTCCAACCGCATGAGTTTTCTCTCGGCAAAGACCGTAAAAAAGACCCTGCGTCAAAAGATCTATGAGAAACTTCTGGCACTGGGATCCTCCTATCAAAAATATGTTGCCAGTTCCGAGGTCGTACAGATCGCCGTGGAGGGCGTAGACCAGTTGGAGACTTACTTTGGTGCTTACCTGCCACAATTCTTTTATGCCATGTTGGCACCATTGACCTTATTTATCGTCCTTTGCTTTGTCAATGTTCCGGCAGCGATCGTACTTTTAGTCTGCGTGCCTATGATCCCGATGGCGATCGTCTTTGTCCAGAAGTGGGCGAAGAAACTTTTGTCAAAATACTGGGGACAATATACGGCTTTGGGCGATACTTTTCTGGAAGATCTGCAAGGACTTACGACCTTAAAGATCTATCAGGCAGATGGTTATAAGAGCGGGAAGATGGACGAGGAAGCCGAAAAGTTCCGCAAGATCACCATGAAAGTCCTGACCATGCAGTTAAATTCCATTACCATTATGGATATTGTTGCATATGGCGGTGCGGCACTTGGCATGATCGTTGCCATACTCCAGTATCGCGCCGGTCATATTGATCTTACAGGCACACTTTTTATCATCCTGCTTTCGGCTGACTTCTTTATCCCTATGCGCCAACTGGGAAGTTTCTTCCATGTTGCCATGAATGGTATGGCAGCCAGTGACAAGATCTTTGCCCTTTTGGATGTCAAGAAGGAAGAGACAGAGTCTTTGACAGAAGATGTGCCACAAACAAACAATCTTTGCATGAAGGACCTGTCTTTTGCCTATGATGAGAGCCGTCAGATCTTAGACCATATCAATCTGTCGGTGGAATCCGGGCAGTTTGTTGCTCTGGTCGGAGCCAGCGGCTGCGGCAAATCAACGATCGCTTCTTTATTTATGGGAAGAAATATTGCTTCTCAGGGGCAGATCACCCTGGGCGGACTTCCGCTGGCAGCCATCCCGGAAGAGGTACGGATGCAAAAGATCACCTATGTCAGCCACGATGCCTACCTCTTTAAGGGAAGCGTGCGCGACAATCTTTTGACGGCAAAGGAAGATGCCAGCGAAGAAGAAATGTGGCAGGTCTTAGAACAGACCAAACTGGCAGATTTTTTACGACAAGAACAGGGACTGGATACCAAATTACTGGAAAAGGCATCCAACTTATCCGGCGGACAGCGGCAGCGTCTGGCATTGGCGCGTGCCCTCTTGCATGACAGCCCGATCTATATCTTTGATGAGGCAACCTCCAATATTGATGTCGAGAGTGAAAATGACATCATGGAACAGATCATTGCTTTGGCTAAGACTAAGACCGTGCTTTTGATCTCCCACCGTCTGGCAAATGTAGTCGGAGCAGATCAGATCTATGTGCTGGAAAAGGGACGGATCGTAGAAGTTGGAAAACACGGAGATCTTTTACAAGAGCAAAAAACTTATGCGTCGCTTTGGCAGGCACAGCAGGAGTTGGAAAATTACGGAAAGGGTGAGAAAGGAGGAGCACAGGCATGAAAAAGAGATCGAATTTAGAAATTATGGCAAAATTGATCGGCATGGTACGTCCGCTTTTGGGCTATATGCTGCTTGCCATTACATTAGGGCTGATCGGGCATTTACTGGCATCCTTTATTACCATCTTTGCCGGTTATGCGGCTTTGAAGGTCTGGGGATTTCCGGTCGCACATTCCTTTGTTTTCTTCTTTGTCTGCATGGTGGTCTTTGCCATCGCCAGAGGCTTTGCCCGCTATACGGAGCAGTCCTGCAATCATTACATTGCATTCAAACTCTTAGCACTCATCCGTGCAAAGGTATTTGCAGCCCTGCGCAAGCTCTGCCCTGCAAAACTCGAGGGCAAGGACAAGGGAGACCTGATCTCCGTCATTACCTCGGATATTGAACTTTTGGAAGTTTTTTATGCCCACACGATCTCGCCGATCGCAATCGCTGGCATTTATTCTATTATCATGAGCTTCTTTATCGGTCATATCCACTGGGGCTTGGGACTTTTGGCATTGGCGGCATATGTGACCGTGGGCGTCATCATACCGGTCATCGCCTCCAAAACGAGTGGAAATCTGGGACTGGAATTCCGCAACCAGTCAGGCAGTCTGAGTGCCTTTGTGCTGGATTCTTTGCGCGGACTGCCGGAGACCATGCAGTACGGCAATGGCAAAAAACGTATGCAGCAGATGAATGAGCGCACGGATGAGATGAATGCCTGCCAGGAAAAAATGAAGCGTGTGACCGGGCTTAATATGGCAGTGACCAATACCGCTATCCTGGTCTTTGACTTCCTTATGCTGCTTAGCGCATCCTATTTATATAAGGGGCAGACCATTGCCTTTGATGGGATCGTGATCGCGACTCTGGCGCTCATGTCCTCTTTTGGACCGGTGGTGGCACTTGCCAATCTGGGAACGACCTTGCAGAATACCTTTGCATCAGGCAATCGTGTCCTGGACATTTTAGAGGAAGAACCACAGGTTGCCGAGATCTCGGGAGGAGAGCAGACGACCTACGGACAGGTGGAGATTGAGGATGTGACCTTTGCCTATGAAAAGGAGACGATCTTAGATGGGGTGTCTTTGGAGGTGCCGAAGCAGGGCATTCTTGGCATTGTCGGAAAGAGCGGCAGTGGAAAATCGACGCTCTTAAAACTTTTGATGCGCTTCTGGGATATTGATGCAGGAAAACTTGCAATCGCAGACCGAGAGATTGGAAAGATCAATACGGAAGATCTGCGCCGGATGCAGGGCTATATGACCCAGGAGACCCATCTTTTCTGTGACTCTATCGCAGAAAATATCCGGATCGCCAAATTGGATGCGACCAGAGAAGAGATCGAAGAAGCCTGCAAAAAAGCCTCTATCCATGATTTTATCCTGTCATTGCCGCAGGGCTATGATACACCGGTGGGCGAGTTGGGCGATACCTTATCCGGCGGAGAACGTCAGCGTATCGGACTGGCGCGTGTCTTTTTGCATGATGCGCCGATGATGCTTCTGGATGAGCCGACCAGCAACCTGGATTCTTTGAATGAGAGTGTTATCTTGCGGTCCTTGCGTGAGGAGCGCGGAGACAAACTGATCCTTTTAGTTTCACACAGGGAATCCACCATGCGTATTGCCGATCAGGTCTACCAAATGAAGGAAGGACGCGTCAGTTAGAAGAAGATGATGAAAGAAAATTTGACCAGTCAGGAACTCATAGAAAAAAGAGAACGGGAAAAAGCCATGGTTTCGGATATGATCCGTGTCTACTGTAAAGGAAACCATGCGGCTTATGATAAGAAGAATAAGTGCCTTTGCAAAGAATGTCAGGCGCTGGATGATTATGCGAGAATGCGCAGTGAAAAATGCCCTTTTATGGAGACTAAGACTTTTTGTTCCAACTGTAAAGTGCATTGCTACAAGCCCGAGATGCGCAAGCACATCAAAGAAGTGATGCGCTATAGCGGACCGCGGATGCTCTTTGTGCATCCGATCGCCTGTATCCGTCACCTCGTAGAGACAAGGCGGGAGAAAAAGCGACTGGAAGCGTCCTGACGGGAAATCCTAGTAAAATATAGAAATAAAGGTTGTCTTGCCAAAGAAGGAGTATTACAATGTGGGTGTGAGGCGGTGCCAACGGATAGATGGGGTTTTATAGCCTCGAGCAAAATAAAATATATAGTAATACGGGAGTCTTTCCCGAGGGGACGAAGATGAAAAAGGAAGAGACAAAGAGGGCAATGACAGGATGGGATCTAAAGCAGATACACGAAGTAATCTCAGATTATCTGGTCAGAACGGAGTATGCCTATATCTGTATTATCAATAGCAAGACGTCTACACTTTATGTAGACACGGATGAATTACAGGCGGACTGGGACTGGTCAGGAGAAGATCGGGACTACGATGAGGCGCGGACACTTTTAGCTGAGACTTTTATTGATGAAAAAGATGCTAGGATCTTTCTTCACTGCTCACAACTTCCCAATCTGCAGCAGCGATTGGAAGAACAGGATATTTACAGTTTTATGTTTCATTTCAAACGACTTGGACATGAGCAGCAGAAGATGCAGTGGAAATTTTCCTATCTGGATCGCGAGGAAGGTCTTATTCTGACTACATTGAAAGATGTGACCGGTCTCTTGGAAAAAGATCACCTGACAGGGGTTTTGAACCGTTTTGGTTTTATAAGAAAGACACATAAAGTATTATCTGATCCGCGACAGGACAAGCAATTTGCCATTATATATATCAATATCAAGGGTTTTAAGGCGATCAATGAGTTGTTTGGTACAGATGGTGGAGATCTTGCTCTTTGTGAGGTGGTACGTGTGATTCACAAGTCCAATCTGCAGCCATATGCGGTAGGTCGTTTGGGGGCGGATCATTTTGTGTGTCTTGTGGATGCAGACAATATTGATTATGACAATCTAAAGCAATCTCTACAGCGTACACTGGTAATCAATCAGCGTTCCATGGATGTATATGCAGTGTGTGGAATATATATGATACCGAGGGGCGAGGGGCAGGATGATATCGGCACTATGTGTGACCGTGCCAGAATTGCTAAGGATTATATACAGGATGAATATGTTAAGCCTTATGCGATCTACGATCAGGGGATGCGCAACTCCTACATGAAGCGTAATGATGCTTTGCGTGATTTGAGTAACGCCATAGAAAATGATGAATTTAAGGTATTCTATCAGCCGGTTTATGATCCGTTTACTGGGAAAATCGCATCTGCGGAGGCTCTGATACGGTGGAAGAGGGATGATGGCACCATGGTATCCCCGGGTGTTTTTGTGCCTGCTTTGGAAGAAAATGGACGTATATCCCAAGTGGATCTGTTTGTGGAGCGGAGTGTACTCTCTTTTTTGGAGAAAAGATATAAAAGGGGAGAGTTCATCGTGCCGGTATCCATGAATATGTCCCAGATGGATTTCTTTGATAAAGACATGATGGCCTCTGTTCTGCTTGACGTTTCCAATGCAGATCTGCCTATGGATTATACCCGTTTTGAGGTGACGGAGACAGCCTATTCTCTGGTAGCCAACAATAACCGAAACGTTCTTCTGGATATGAAAAATATTGGCGTCAAGTTCTATTTGGATGACTTTGGCAGTGGCTACTCGTCCTTTAGCACCATTCGAGATTATGATTTTGATATCGTCAAACTTGACATGGGATTCGTACAGAAAATCGGTACAACACCTAAGGCTGATGCCGTTATCCAGGCTATTATTAACATGGCGCATGCCATTGGCTCGCACGTAGTTGCCGAGGGAGCAGAGACCAAGGAGCAGGTAGATGCTCTGCGGGAGATGGGATGCGATTACATACAGGGATATTATTTTTCAAAACCGCTTCCGGAGGAGGAATTTGAGGCTCTGCTCAATGCACACTACAGTGAGCGCACGCACTAAAGACGAGGCGCATATTGGGAAGGCGAGATGCCATATTCCTTTTGGAATAGATTGGAAAAATAAGATTGCGAACAAAAATGCAGTGCTTCTGCTACCTGGGTCACGTTCATGTGCTCGGTAGTCAGGAGCACTTTTGCTGCCGCCAGTTTTTCTTTTTGGACGTATTGGTTGACCGTGATGCCCATTTCTTCTTTGAATTTGTGGGATAGGTAATAATCACTGTAACCGGTAAAGTGTGACAGGTTTTTGATCGAGATCTTGTCGCGGATGTGGAGGTTGATATAGTCGATGCAGGCACGGATAGGCGCAGAAATATCCTCATTTTGCTTGGCATCGTGCACACGCGTGATGTAGTCAGCAAAGATGGTGTCGTTGATATAGCGGATGTCGTTCATAGTACTGCAATTATCAATGGCAAGGGTATAAGTATCCATCAGAGAATAGGAGATGGAAGGGGACAATCCACCCCGGATGGCTGCGCGGCTACAGAGGGTTAAAAGCGAGATGGATCCGTACTTGCAGCGTTGCAGATCATTTTCCAACTGGATCTTGATTCCGTTGGAAAATTTTCCGCCTTCTTTGATCAGGTCTAAAAGCCCCATATTTCCCTGCTCGACTGCGGCGACCAGTTGCTGTTCAAACCCGGAAACCCCGGCATGGTCGCGGGATAGATCTTCGTTTAATTTATAAGAAGTCTGCTGCAGGTGGCGGATGGAGGCATCGTTGCCCTTATAATCTTCTAAGGCTTGCATAAATGCCTTGGTGGCTATGTTGACCGCTGGGACGGCAGACATCTTTTTGGTATGGTAAAAGTTCTTGCGCCGGATGGCAGGAAAATCCAGACATTCATCGCAGATGGCATTATGGAGCATGAGCAGGTATTGCTCAAAGATATTAATGGGGATGATGGGATAGTCCTTGAACTGCTCGTACATATATTTGCGGGCAGATACAGAAAGATCATGGATCTCCAGATCATCCAGCAGGCGTTTTAAGGACCGGTCATTGGCAAAGGTCGGTCCCAGTAAAAGGACGCGATCGGTCGTCTTATCCTTTTTGGAAAAAATGCAGCCGATGATAATGCCCAGATCATCCGAAAATTCATAGGGCGGACAAAGGTCTTTCTTGGCATATTCTATCAGAAAGTCCTTCATTCCATTTAAAGAGATGAGTTGATCCATAAACTTTGCCTGTCCGTCATGGCCAGAAAGCAGTTCCATGGCAGGGGAATACTCCCAGAATTGCAGAGGATAACAAGTGGATAAGATCTTTTTGGTCATCTCGTAAGTTTCTTGTGAAAACATAATGGCATACTCCTTCTTTCATTTCCTTATATCCAGTATATCGAAAAAATATTAAATTTCTATAAAAAATCACGAAAAAAATAATATAAACATGAATTTATGTACGATACTTTGCGGTATC
>CAVLBP010000075.1:0-11712 GCA_963661325.1 bacterium | reverse complement strand
CCATAACGCTTGCAGATGATCTCCTGCTCTCTGTCATTTAAGACCTGCGGCAGGATGTAGCGCAGGCGCATGAGATCATTTTTCTGATCCATCATGGCTGCGATATCCATGGGTTCCTGCTCCAGGACATCATATAAACTGATCTGATTGCCTTCCTTATCGCTCCCGATCGGTTCAAAAAGGGAAACATCCTTTGCCTGTTTCTTTCGTCCGCGAAAATACATCAGTAACTCATTATCAATGCATCTTGCTGCATAGGTGACCAGTTTGTATCCCTTGGTTCCGTCGTAGGTATCTACTGCCTTTAATAATCCGATCGTCCCAATGGACACCAGATCCTCGGGATCCTCGCCCGGACCATAATATTTCTTAGCGACATGTGCGACTAAACGCATATTGTGCTCGATCAGTCTGGACTTTGCCGTCAGATCTCCATCCGCCATCTGTCGCAAAAGTTTTGCTTCCTCTTCTGTGGTCAGGGGAGATAAAAATGTTTTCATGTCGCCTCAGAAAATCATTTTTTATATTGTATGTGTGCATCCCCCGACAAGTGCCTTTCCACTCCAAAATTTAGCGGATCATTTCTGTTAAGCCGATCTTCTTATGCACCTTGCGCAAAGTCTTATTGGCAAAATAAGCCGCCTTTGCATCATTTTTCTTGATGCAGCCGTCAATGTAAGCCTTGTCCTTCAAGAGTTCTTCATAACGCTTCTGGAGAGGTGCAAGTTCATCTGCGACCGTCTCTCCGACTGCCATCTTGAAGTCTCCGTAACCTTTTCCGGCAAACTCTGCTGTGATCTCATCATTGGTCTTTTCCGTAATACAGCCGTAGATCTCCATCAGATTGCTGATGCCCGGCTTATCATCTCCATAGCGGACTTCTGCCTCGGAATCGGTCACGGCACGTTTGAACTTGCGAATAATGGTATCCTTGTCATCCAAAAGCAAAATGGTCGCGTTGACATTTTCATCGGACTTTGACATCTTCTTCGTCGGATCCTGCAAACTCATGACCTTGGCACTGTTCTTTCCAAAATATGCCTCAGGAATGGTAAATACCTCGCCATATAAATTATTGAAACGTTCCGCAATATCTCTGGTGATCTCCAGATGCTGTTTCTGGTCGATACCAACCGGTACAACATCTGCCTGATACAAAAGGATATCGGATGCCATCAGCACCGGATAGGTATAAAGTCCGGCATTGATATTGTCTGCGTGTTTGGCTGCCTTATCCTTAAACTGGGTCATGCGGTTCAACTCGCCCATATAGGTAAAGCAATCCAAAACCCAAGCCAACTGTGCGTGAGCTGCTACATGTGACTGGTAATAGATGCAGTTCTTCTCCGGATCAAGACCGGCAGCCACATAGAGGGCATATAACTTTCTGGCATTCTGACGAAATTCTGTCGGATTCTGACGTACCGTCAAAGAATGCAGATCCATAACACCATAAAAACACTCATACTCATCACAAAGGCTGACCCAGTTTTTGAGTGCTCCTAAGTAATTTCCCAATGTCAGGGTTCCTGTCGCCTGCATTCCACTGTATAAAATCTTTTTTTCTTTTTCCATTTTGTCCTTCCTCTCTTTTCTATAAGATCTATGCATTATGCAAAACTTCCCGTCTCACATAAGAAAATGTTTCTTCCTCTCCCTTTTCAGCCAGCATGACCAGAAGTTTTTCCAATAATTCTGCCGTCTTTGGATGCATGATGTATTTATGGCATCCCTTCTTATAATACTCCAGCGCACTGGCATCCGTATAGGTATCTTTCATGTAATTGCGACTGGCAGCGATCCGGTCAACAAACATCTCAACCACATACTGCATGGGCATTTCCATGCCGACCATGCCCTCCTCGGGATTGAGGCTATAGTCGATCCAATATTCAAAATGATGCTTGTTGCGTCCCTTGTGATGCAGCCATGCCATAGATAGACCTGTGGCTTCCCGCTCCGCATTATTTGGACTGCGATCGCCCTGATAATACCGGCAACCAACCAAAAACTCAACCGGTGCATACTTGGACAGATCATGCAAAAGCCCCTGTTTGTATAAACCTAATTTAAAACAATAGCCCATGACCAGATGCCTGTGGTGGGTGATTGTCTTAAAGTGCTCTAACGATTTCATTATACTCCTTTCCCTGCTCCGCGCAAGAAATCAAAATGCTGATGGATTGTGGTGCCACCTCCACGTGTCCCTGCTCCTCTAAGGCGAGTGGGACAAAGGCATTGCTTATTTCATCTGCCGTATTCATGACCTGCATCCAGCGTTTTTCCTGCGATAAACGCGGCAGGGCGATCCTTGCCCTTTCATAATGGAAATTGTATGCCACATAGACATCTTCCACTTCATTGGCATAGGCTCCGGCATAGAGAATACCGATGGCTTTTTGCTCGTCACCGACCTGCATGAGCCAAGGTTCCGCACCATGATAGGACAGATCCGGCATACCCAGATGCCTGTAATCGTTAAAACACATGGCATTTTCCTGTCGCAGCACGCGGTGTTCTTTTCGAAAAGCGATCAGATTTTTGACAAAAGTGCCTAACTCCTTGGCATCCAAAGACCGGTTCTGATACTGCACCCAGCCAATGCGATTGTCCTGACAGTAAGGATTGTTATTGCCCTCCTGGGAATTGAGGCACTCATCCCCAGCCATGAGAAGCGGGACTGCCTGTGATAAAAAGGTCATGCAAAGTCCGTTTTTGACCTGTTGATAGCGCATCTTCTGGATCTGCTTGTTCTTGGTCGCGCCCTCTGCACCATAATTAAAACTACAATTAAAATTGTTGCCGTCGCGGTTTTCCTCGCCGTTGTCCTGGTTGTGCTTTTCCCCATAACTGTAGGAATCAAGCAGGGTAAATCCTGTCGTATTTGCCATATAATTGACAAAACCATACGAGGCATTCTGCCTGCGCAGATAATTGGTAAACTGCACCATAGATCCCTGCATGTGATTTTGTAATTGACGACCTACATATTGAAAATCATCCTTATACAAAAAGATATGTTTTTTCCCTTTTTGCTCCTGCAAGATCTCCTCCGGCAGGCTCTCACAAAAGATCTTGGTATGGCGGAAACGATAGGATCCCGCAATGCGCTCGATCGGTATATTACAGCCCAAAAGATGGAATCCATCCACACCATAATTCCTTACCCAGTGCCAGAGACAATCCAACATCATGTCTTGGGAAACATCCGATGCAAATGCCATTTCCAAGATCACTTCCATGCCTGCTTCGTGGATCTTCTGGATCATAGCCCGGCACCGCTCTACGGCATGTCTGCCGCCAAAATAGGATGCCTTAGGTGCAAAATAATAGGCACTGCCATAGCCCCAGTAATTGGTCTTATCCTGCGGCTGCCACCGGCTGTGGCTGATCCCTTTTTCATCCAGGATCGTTTTCTTTTCACAAAAGACTTCTTCAAACTCATAGATGGGCTGAAATTCTATGGAAGTCACCCCAAGACTCTGTAGGTAAGGAAGCCCGGCGATCAGACCGGTATCATTGCCCTTTTGTGACGCCTTATAGCCATGCTGCATGGTAAATCCACGCATATGTAACTTATACATGACCATATCCCCTGCTTCGATAAAATGCTGACGCTCTGCGATAGCCTTTGCATCCAGGGCAAAACCACCGTAAAGTCCATCGTCTGCGCCGATGCGCGACGTATCCTTCCACTTTTCACGTCCTACGATACTCCTTGCATAGGCATCCACAAAAAAGCGGTCACCGCACTGGATCCGATAACAGCAGCGCTCCCAGCCTTTGCCAAAAACTTCTACCGAATAGACCTGCCCTATCTGATATGCCCCAGACAGATCGATCCTCTGCAAAAGTTTCTTGGATCTACGATCATACAGACAGATGGCACAAGGCTGATCCTCTCTGACAAAAAAGGTGAACATCATACCGTCTGCTGTCTCTTTTGTACCATAACTTTCAAAATCTCCGACTCTTATTCTCATATGCCCCTTCTTATGCTTGCTCAAAAAATCCAAAAATCTCTATTCATTATACTTGAAATGTTGCTTTTTTCCAAATCCTTTCGTATAATCTTTTTTGTTTCTATAAGATACCATAAAAAGCAAGTAAAGGAGACGGTTATGGCAAAAGACGAAGTTTTTCCGGTAGATGAAAATGATGATGATGTGGTAGTTACCATCGAGATGGATGACGGTTCTGAGGTGACCTGTGAGATCTTGACCATCTTTGATGTCAAAGACCAGGATTACATCGCCCTTCTTCCTTATGAAGAGAACGGCAAGGAAGTCGCAGATGACACCGTGTATATCTATCGTTACCACGAAGCAGAAGATGGAACACCTGCCTTAGAAAATATCCAATCTGATGAGGAGTACGAGGCTGTAGAAGAACGCTTTGACGAACTCTTAGATGAGGCTGAATTTGACGACATGGACTAAGTTATGTCTGCACCTTTTCTATTTCCTTTAGGAAACGGGAAGGGTGCATTTTTTTGCCCTGATCCTGCTCTACGGCGAGCAGATAGAGGTTTTCTTTTGCCCGGGTCATCCCCACATAAAAAAGCCTGCGCTCCTCCTCGATCTTTTCCCTGCTATCCGCCTTTTTAGACGGCAGGATAGTCTCATTGCAATCTAAAATAAGAACTGTAGTAAACTCTAAGCCCTTGGCTCCATGCAAGGTATAAAGTCCGACTTTTCCTTCTTTATCTAAAGATTTTTCCTGATTGATACGATCTATGGCATCTCTTTTTTGCTCCCACTTCTCTATGATCTGCCCGACCGTTCGGGTATTTTTTGCCGTCTCTTTCAATAAAGCGATGGACTCCTGCCACTTTTGGTATTCTTCATCATCCCGCGCTTTCTTTTTCAGAAAAGCCTCATAGCCCAATTTTTTACAGATAAAGGTGATCGCCGCCGGACCGGACAGGCTGCGCAGAAAGGCAACATCCCTTTCCAGTTTTTCTATTGTCCTCTGCATTCCGGGCTGGTCCTGATAAAAATGCTTCCATGCCTCAAAGGTCATCCACTCCCGCGTTACGCTTGCCCGCTGTAAAAAACGATCCGGACGGTTCATGATACGAAAGAGATCCGGGCGGTGCAAAAGTGGGGAGCACAGGCGCAGATAGGCGATCAGATCTAATATAACAAAGTGCTTGTAGGGATTTGGCATGGCATCCTTGACATAAAAAGGGATCTCTTCTTTCTGTAAAACCTCGATAACGGATCCGATCTGAGCATGATTGCGGTACAAGACCGCCATATCTCCCCAATTTATCCCCGCCATTTTCTGCTGCTTTAGTATTTGCACCAGATAGGCGGTCTCCGCCTCTTTATCCGCAAACGTCACGACCTCTAATCCTCCCTGTCCCTCCCGTCGTCCATGGATCTCTTTTACAAAACGCATTTCATTGTGGGAGATCAGGGCAAGGGATGCCTGTAAGATCCGGGCTTTGCACCGGTAATTATCCTGTAGTTGGATGATCCTTACACCCGGATAATAGTTTTCAAAAGAAAACATGAGGTCCGGTCTGGCACCACGAAATCCATAAATGGACTGGTCGTCATCCCCGACAGCAAAGAGATTATTTTCCGGTAGTGCTAAAAGACGGATGATCTCAAATTGCAGGGCGTTCATATCCTGCACTTCATCCAGTAAAAGATAAGAAAAACGTTTCTGCCATTTGGAAAGGAAAGCCGGATCTTTGCAAAGGAGTTCCCTGGTCTTTACCAAAAGGTCATCATAGTCCAAGAGGTGATAAGCCTCTTTTCTCGCTTCGTAATGTTCATATAATTTTATGATCTTATCGTTGGGAAAATAAGGGGATGCATACTCGTCTAAAGTGACCATGCTGTTTTTGATATAGGAGATTTCCTCTTCCATATGCAAAAGATCCTCTTCTGCACAGGAAGTATGCACAGCATATGCTGTCTCTTTCAAGATTGCCTGCTTGCTCTTATGATCCATCAGACGATATGTCCGAAAACCCGGTTCCTTCCTGAGCATGCCATAAAAAACAGAATGGAACGTTCCAAAGACGACCGGGCATTCCTGCCCCATCAATCCTATGAAACGTTCCTTCATTTCCAGTGCTGCGGCCTTGGTAAAAGTAATCACCAGGATCTGTTCCGGCGGAACGCCTCCCTCTGTAATAAGATGTTGGATACGTCTGGTAAGCACATAGGTCTTTCCACTGCCCGGACCGGCAAGGGTCAGACAAGGACCGCTACCATGACATACTGCTTCCTCTTGCGACGGACTCAGCATATAGACTCCTTACTACTCTTCTTTACTTTTCTTCAGACCTTATATAGATTTTAGATTTCTCTCTGCAACTTTTCGATCGCTGCACGAATCCTTGCTAAAGATTCTTCTTTGCCGATGACTTCCATGATCTCGGTTGCGCCGCCCGGAGTCATCTGTTTGCCGGAAACCGCTGTACGGATCGGCCATAATACATAACCGTTTTTGTAGCCCTTTTCCGCTACAAAATCACGGATACATGCATAGATCGCATCGTTGGAATAATCATCCAAGTCTTCCAATACCGGAAGGATCTCCTGTAAAACAGTAAGGGAAGATTCCGGGCTTGTCTTCATTTTCTTGTGAGCATACATAGAAATATCGTATTCCGGTACTGCCTCAAAGAAATCGATATGATCCGCGATATCCGGGAATACCTCAATCCTTGTCTTGACCATGGCCGCGATCTTCTTGAGATCATAGTCCTTGGTGATAACCTGACGGATATACGGCTCTGCCATTTCGTAGAACTTGTCAAAATCCATGGCTTTCAAATACTCGCCATTCATCCAGCGCAGTTTTACCGTATCAAAAACAGCCGGAGACTTGCTCATATGATGATAGTCAAATACCTTTACCAATTCATCCAGTGAAAAGATCTCCTGATTGTCTACCGGGCTCCAGCCCAAAAGTGCCACGAAGTTGATGATGGCTTCGGTCAAAAATCCCTGGTCTAAAAGATCCTCATAGGAAGAATGACCGCTTCGCTTGCTGAGTTTCTGATGTTCCTCATTGGTGATCAGCGGACAGTGCACATAGATCGGCACTTCCCAGCCAAACGCCTCGTACAGGCGATTATACTTCGGAGAAGATGACAGGTATTCATTTCCACGAACCACATGGGTGATCCCCATCAGATGATCGTCTACAACATTAGCAAAATTGTAGGTTGGATATCCATCCGACTTGATCAGGATCATGTCGTCCAATTCTGCATTGTCTACGGTAATGTCGCCATAGATCTCATCCTCAAAGGTGGTTGTGCCTGTTCTCGGGTTGTTCTGACGGATGACATATGGCTTGCCGGCAGCCAGATTTGCCTCGATCTCTTCCTTTGATAAAGACAGGCAATGCTTGTCATAAATGGAGATCTCCTTGCCTGCAACTGTCTGCTTTAAACTGTCTAATCTCTCCTGATCGCAGAAACAGTAATATGCCTCGCCCTTGTCGATCAGTTCCTTGGCATACTTTAAATAAATGCCCTGTGCCTGACGCTCACTCTGGACGTATGGTCCAACACCGCCATCCTTGTCCGGTCCCTCATCATGGATCAGTCCGGTACTCTTTAAGGTACGATAGATGATATCTACAGCGCCCTCTACATATCTCTCCTGATCTGTATCTTCAATACGGAGAATAAAATCTCCGCCCTCATGCTTTGCGATCAAATATGCATATAATGCGGTACGAAGATTGCCCACATGCATGCGTCCTGTCGGACTCGGTGCAAATCTTGTTCTTACTTTGCTCATTTTAAAACCTTCCTCGTTCATAACGTTTTATCTTATCTATCATAGAAAAAAAGGGGGATTTTGTCAAACCGGATTTGCCTCATTTTCCGGCATAAGCACACTTTTTTTCACCATGCATACTGTATTATGAAGAAAGCAAAAAGGCAAGTCTATGAATCAGAACCATAGAAACGATCATCCCTCCTGCCGTACCAAGATGAATCCGGACGGTCTGGAGAACTTCGCTGTTGCCATGGGCTATGTTCCCTGGCAATACCTGACCACACTGTATGAACCGGATAAAGCCTTAAAAGTAGGCACCATCTTCCCGGAACTCAACAAACCATTTGACGGAAGGAGAATACGCTCATGATGCAAAATCGCAGCCAGGAGCAACTGCTCTATTGGATCGACATGGTCAGCATGATGCTCGTGGATCTGACCGAGTATTTAGATACACATCCTTTCGATGAGGTGGCAATGGATCATTTTAACCATTACCAGTCTCTCTATCAAAAAGCCTTAAAAGAATACGCGGAAGCCTATGAACCGCTAACACTGTCGACAGCGCATCCGCAGAATATGTGGGCTTGGGGACTGTCAAAAAATCCATGGGAAAGGAGTGCCAACTAATGTTTCATTACGAGAAAAGATTACAATATCCCATCCATATCAAACAGACAAATCCGCAGGCTGCCGCCATTATCATCAGCCAGTACGGTGGTCCCGACGGCGAACTTGGAGCCTCCCTCCGTTATCTGTCCCAGCGTTATACCATGCCTTATCGCGAGGTTGCGGGGCTTTTAACGGATATAGCGGTAGAAGAACTCGGGCATTTAGAAATGGTCTCTACCATCGTCTACCAGTTGACCGACGGCTTATCCCCGGAGGAGATCAAAGCCAGCGGTTATGATAAATACTTCGTAGATCATACTCTGGGTGTTTATCCGCAGGCTGCCTCCGGCACGCCGTTTTCCGCAGATACCTTCCAGTCGACCGGCGACACCATTGCCGATCTATACGAAGACATGGCGGCGGAGCAAAAAGCCCGCACCACCTATGATAATATTCTTCGTATGGTCAAGGATCCCGATATCGTAGATCCGATCCGCTTCCTACGTGCCCGTGAGATCGTTCACTTCCAGCGTTTCGGTGAAGCCATGCGCATCGTCTGCGATCATCTGGACTCCAAAAACTACTATATGTTCAATCCGTCTTTCGACTCTTAATTGGTCTTGGCATCCTGTGGAGGCTGCATATTGCCGCCTCCCTGGGCAGGACCGCCCTGTCCCATCTGTGGCATATCGCCATTTTGGCTCATATCACCCTGTGGTCCGCCTCCCATATCGCCGTTCATATCCTGTCCGCCCATAGGTCCGCCGCCCATGGTGCCAACGCTTCCTCCGGCAGAGATCACCATAGAATCTACCGTAAAGGTCTGGTCTTCCGTACCATCCACGGTCACGGTGTAAGTTTCTCCACTGGTCAGTCCTGCTACGGATAAGACGATATTGCTCTTACTGTCCTCTAAGGTAAAGGAGAATACCTCATTGCCGGATGCATCCAAAAGAGCGATCACACTGCCCTTGGTATAGGATCCCAACAATACAGAAGCCTGCTCACTATCCTCGCTGATCGGGCTGTTTTCATCACCAACGGCTATCAGCGTACCACCGTTGATCAGGATTTCCTGCTGGTCACAATCCAGCGCTCCCTCCGGTGCCGCGCCGCCATATGCGACAATATTCCCTCCATTGATGGTAATGGTTCCGTTGGAGTCGATCGCATCGCCGGTAGACGCTGTAATGTGGATATCGCCATCGTTGATAATGATCTGGGAGGTCGCATTCAGACCGTCATCCACAATACTCAGATCGATCGTGCCTCCGTTGATGGTCATGATATTTTTACTCTCCAAACCTTCATCATCACTGGATCCTGTGATACTTCCACCGTTCATGACAAAATCGCCTTCACTTTCCATATCATCGGAAGCCGCATCGATGGTAAAGGTTCCATCATCTACCGTGATCAGGTCATTGGCATGCACACCATCTTTTGCAGATGCCGTAATGTCATAAGTACCGCCTTCAAAATAAATAGCATCGTTACTACAGATACCATGTTTAAAATTACCTGTGACTTCTATACTGCCACTGCCTAAAAAGATCAGATCATCCTTGCTGAAAATGGTCGCCTTGCCAATGGCTTTTCCATCATCATCCGTATCGTAATCACTGCCATCGCTTAAGACATTGGTCGTTCCCTCTGCGGTCTCTATATAAATACTGTTGGAGTTCTTTCCGTAAATGACAGGTCCGCTCGCATTGGTCATTTCTACCCCATTTAAGACGATCTTGACATCATCCTCGGTATCTACCAATATACAGATCTGGTCAGAAGTACCGGTAAAGGTATAAGCACCGCCCTCCGAGATCGTCAGGACATCCCCATCCTGGCTGATACCATCGCCATCGATCTTCACATTATCGCCCAGAGTCACGCTTGCCTTTGCCTCCCACTCTGTGATGAGGTCGATCGATGCATTTTCTGTGGCAGACTGTTCACTTGTCACTGCCTTGTCGCTTGTATTTGTATTGGTCTTACAACCGGTTGCCAGCATGGCTGCCGTCATGGTCATAAGAAGTAACATGATCACTTTTCGTTTCATTGTATTGTCCTCCTACTTTTATAATATTTCCTTAATTGCGCATTGCCCACATCCTATAATTCCTCCAAAGGATTATAATCACACCATCCACAGATCACGGTCAGATTGCCGTTTCTGCAACGGATATCATCCAAAAATTCTTTTTCAGATACATCATCGCGTACCTGGGTATGATAGGTCAATTCATACATACTTCCCATATTTGTCGTCTTGACGCGCACCAGTTCATGGGAAAGTGTATATTTTTCAAAAAGATCATCGAAAATATCTGCATAATCCAGATTTTCCGGAATGGTAATGCGCAGTTCCTTCTTTCTGGTCTTGTTCTCTCCAAATCGGACTGCACACAAGATGAAATGCAGGGCACAGACCAGGGCTGTGATCGCCACCGCATAGGTCAGATATCCGATACTACAGGTAATGCCGACAGTCATGGCAAAAAAGATAAAGCCGATCTCTCTGGAAGTTCCCTGTAAAGAACGGAAACGGATCAGACTAAAGGCTCCCAGTACAGCGACCGATGTTCCAAGATTTCCATTTACTACCAACATGACCACACATACCAGCACCGGTAAAACGATAAGGGTTCTCGCAAAATGTTTGGATACCTTGCCTGTTTTCATATAGGTAAAGGCGATCGCCAGACCTAAGATGGCTGCTGCCACCGCGTAAAAAATTGCACTTGCAAATGAAATGCTTGTTGTACTGCTTGATTCTAAAATACTTGATAACATGATTTTTCTCCTATGCTCCTATTTGTTCTTTGACCTGTTTCTGATAAAACATGCCATATTTTGAAAATGATGTATTGTAAATGCCGTATTTGGATAAAAGATCCACAAACCATTTTGGCATGGCATCCGAGATTTTTACCTCCATCAGATAATAGCCCGGTGCCAGCAAAAGTGTCGTATTCTCGTCGCTTTGCAAGGTCAGATTGTCGGTACGGCTGCGGATCGCCACATCAAAGGTAACGCGAAAGTCCGGATCGTCCTTTCCAAACATTGCCAGCCTGTCATAAGCAATATAGCGTTTTGGCCGGATCCCATAATGGGTAAAGAGGTAATCCACTTCCCGATAGATCTGACCGGTTTCTTTTGGCGCATCTCCTTCTTCCAGATACTTTCTTGCCTCTTCCCCGGATAAGGGGATCCGTCTTTTATTGACCAGCCCGTTATACTTTTTCTTGATCTCCAGAAAATAGGTGGAATCCTCTGTCGGCTGCCCATAACAGCGGACACGGAACTTTTCTTTATATTTTGGTTTTTCGATCGACGTACGGATCAACGC
>CAVLBP010000074.1:0-11996 GCA_963661325.1 bacterium | reverse complement strand
TTTTGTGCAGGTTTATGATATTATCAACGAGTTGTGAAAAGAGATGGTCCTCTGGTACGCATGTATTAAGAACGTCAAGATAATTTAATTAGGAGGTCACAAAATGAACGCAAATGAAATCATCAAGAACATTGAAGCAGAACAGTTAAAGTCTGAAGTAGACGAGTTCCACGTAGGTGATACTGTTAGAGTACACGCTAAGATCAAAGAGGGTAACCGTGAAAGAATCCAGGTATTCGAAGGTACCGTTCTTAAGAGACAGGGTGGAAGCAATCGTGAGACATTTACTGTTAGAAAGTTCTCTAACGGTGTTGGAGTAGAAAAGACATGGCCGGTTCATAGCCCTAACGTTGAGAAGATCGAAGTTGTACGTCGTGGTAAGGTTAGACGTGCTAAACTTAACTACTTAAGAGATCGTATCGGTAAGAAGGCTAAGGTCAAAGAATTAGTTCAGTAGTAAGACCAGAAGAGAGAGCAACCACAAATGTGGTTGTTCTTTTTTTTCATATCGTGTATAGTAATATAGGATTGTTATGTATCCGATAAATGAGATATGATAATAGGATGAATTATGAATAAAAGACAGATTATACACATGACGAGGCAGATGGGAAAAAAGATAGGCCCCGGCAGAAGTGGGCTGAATTTCCGCCGCCGTCGTCGTAAGATACAGGGTGAAAAAGTTCGTTATGTCAGCATTTGGATCGTAGAGATCTTAGCCGTTATCGCTTTATCCTTTCTTGTTACCTTAGGCTTTGGCAAAAGGATCTCCTGTTCAGGAGAATCCATGACACCGGCGGTTAGCGAAAATGGCAGTGTTCTGGTCGATCGTGTGACATACCATATCCGGTCACCGAAAAAAGGTGATGTTGTGGCGTTTACGCCAAAGGGCAATACCAGTGCCAATGATAATGTCAAGCGTATTGTGGCAGTACCGGGAGATAGAGTTCAGATCAAAAGCGGCAGACTCTATGTCAATGGTACAGCGACAAATCTCAAGCAGACCGGACTATCGATCAAGGATGCCGGACGTGCGGAGACAGAGATCACCTTAGGAGCCGATGAGTACTTTGTATTGGGTGACAATGTCAACAACAGTGAGGACAGCCGCTATGAATCGATCGGTAATGTGACACGCAAGGAAATGATAGGAAAGGTATGGTTCTGTTTGTCCCTCAAGGGATTCGGACCGGTAAACTAGGAGCAGATATGGAATTTCAATGGTACCCGGGTCATATGACCAAGGCAAAAAGACAGATGCAGGAGGACATCAAACTGATCGATCTTGTGATCGAATTGGTGGATGCAAGAATACCGCTGAGCAGCCGCAATCCGGATATAGACGAACTGGGTAAACAGAAGGCAAGACTGATCTTACTGAATAAGGCAGATCTGGCAGACCCTAAGGTGACCGCAGGCTGGAAAACCTATTTTCAGGACAAGGGATACTTTGTTGTGACCTTAGATTCCCGCAACCGGAAGGGCATGAAAGAAGTGACACAGGTGGTCATGGATGCCTGTGCCAAAAAGATCGAACGGGATCGGGCAAGAGGGATTAAGAACCGACCGGTACGCGCTATGGTCGTAGGGATCCCCAATGTAGGAAAGTCGACCTTCATCAATTCCTATGCCGGCAAAGCCTGTGCTAAGACCGGCAACAAACCGGGTGTTACCAAAGGAAAGCAATGGATACGTCTGAATAAGAATGTCGAGTTGCTTGATACACCGGGTATCTTATGGCCAAAGTTTGAGGATCAGACGGTTGGACTGCATCTGGCATGCATCGGCTCGATCAAAGATGAACTTTTGCAGACAGAAGAACTTGCCTTAGAACTCTGCAAGATCCTAAAGGACAAGTATCCGGGGGCTTTAGCAGGGCGTTATCAGATCGACGAGACCAAGGACGTCCTTACTTTCTTAGAGCAGATCGCAGAGAACCGGAATTGCCGGTCTAAGGGAAACCAGTTGGATTACAGCAAGGCAGCCCTTCTTGTGATCGATGATTTCCGCAGTGGGACGATTGGAAAGATCTCTCTGGAATTTCCGGAGAAAATTTAAAAGGAAGAGACGGAAGCGTAGAAATGACACAAACACAAAAAGAAATCAAAAAACAGGAAGCGACGGAACAGACATCGCCGGCACATGAGATCTTAAGCCTGCTCTTATATATCGTTATTGTTTTTGGTATCTGTTTTTTGATCATAACCTTTGTAGGACAGCGATCCCGTGTGAGCGGTTCATCCATGGAACCGACGCTGTCGGATGGAGACAATCTGATCGTGGACAAGATCTCTTATCGACTGCATGATCCTGAACGTTTTGATATCATCATCTTTCCTTATCAATATGAGGAGAATACCTATTATATCAAGCGTATTATCGGACTTCCGGGCGAGACGGTCTACATCAATGATGCCGGAGAAATCTATATCAACGGCACTCTTTTAGAAGAAAATTATGGACTGGAGACGATACAGAATCCGGGACTGGCATCGGAACCGATTACACTTGGGGATGATGAATATTTTGTCATGGGTGACAATCGCAACAACAGTACTGACAGCCGTTTTGCCTCGGTGGGAGCGATCAAGCGTCAGGACATTATCGGCAAGGCATGGGTGCGCATTTATCCATTCAACAAGATCATGGTCATTAAACACCAGTAGTACTTAGGAGAAGTCATGGATATGGAAAAAAAGATCAAAGATATCCAGCAGGAATACAAGGAAAAAGACGATCTGGAATTACCGGATTTTATCGAGGAATACATAAGAGACGGCAGACCGGGTGTTGCCAAGATCATCGGCCAGGCGAAAAAGAGGCTGGATCGACTGGAACAGGAAAGACAGCGTCTGGAGGTTTTGCGGACCTATGAACACCGCTATGAGGCAGACTATCCTTTGATCTGTGGTATAGATGAGGTGGGCAGAGGACCTCTTGCCGGACCGGTGTGTGCGGCAGCAGTCATTTTGCCAAAGGATTGCGAGATCCTTTATATCAATGATTCCAAGAAGTTATCAGAGGCAAAACGTGAGGCTCTTTATGAAGAGATCATGGAAAAAGCCACCGCGGTAGGCATTGGTTTTGCTTCGCCGGAAAAGATCGACGAGGTCAATATTTTACAGGCGACCTATATTGCTATGCGCCAAGCCATTGCTGAACTTGCGGTTGCGCCGGATCTTTTGCTAAATGATGCCGTGACCATACCGGAGGTATCCATCAAACAGGTGCCGATCATCAAGGGGGATGCCAAGAGCATTTCTATCGGGGCGGCAAGTATCATTGCAAAGGTGACCAGAGATCGTCTGATGAAGGAATACGATGCCATTATGCCGGAATATGGTTTTGCCCAGAACAAGGGCTATGGCACCAAGGAACATATCGAAGCGTTACAGAAGTATGGGCCAAGTCCCATCCACAGAAAGTCCTTTATCGGCCATTTTGTGGAAAGTGAGTGACTTTTCTAAGGGGGAAGAGAAGTGCAGGTTTCTGATTTGCTGACACAGTATCAAAACAATTTATCTTCCGGCAGTGAGGTCTCTACCAAGACAAAGGGGATCGAACAGTTAGTCGAGACGGTAAAACAATTAAAGACAGGTAATATCTTTGAGGGAACCGTAAACAGCATACGCGGTACGCAGGTAATATTAGGGCTGAGCAGTGGACAGAATATTACAGCCAGATTGGATGCGGGCTTGTCTCTTTCTAAGGGGCAGTCTGTTTTTTTTCAAGTGAAATCCAATGACGGAGAACAGATCCGGATCAAGCCGATCTCCATGGGAGCCGGTCAGGGCAATCCGACACTGATGCAGGCACTGGATGCTGCAAGTCTGGCTGTGAGCGAGCGCAACTTAAACATGGTAAATGCCATGATGAAAGAAGGTATGTCGATCGATTCCAAAAGCCTGCAAAATATGGCGAGACAGATGGGCAGTGTCCCGGGCAGTCAGCCGGAGACCGTTGTGCAGATGCAGAAATTACAACTTTCCATCGATGCAAACAGTGTCGAGCAATTTGAAAATTATAAGGCGGACAGACGCCAGGTTCTAAGTCAGGTACAGGATCTAGTCGCTGCGCTGGGAGAGTCTTTTTTAGATGATGCGGTAGATACCGAGATGATGATCAGGCAAAATAATAGGCTGGTGGCATTTTTCGGAGATCCTGCTATGCAGGAGGCGTTTGCCACAGGCAAAGCAGTCTACGCAGAGGAAATGTTACCAGCAGAAGGACAGGAGTCTGTGAATCTGGAAAACTTATCCCAGAGGGCGGGGATCTTTTCTCAGACACTGGAAGATCCGGATGCCTATGAAGCCGGAACGCTTGGCAATGCTATAGATCGGGAGGCATTTGCAGACCTGCAAAAAGTCTTGGGGCAGATGCCATCTTTTATCAAAGAGCATGCCAACTTTTTTACGGCAGACGGACAACTTCTGCCACTGACCAAGGCGGATGCTTTTTTACAGGAAGTCTCCGTCTTTTTAGGACAAAATGCCAGCAGACTTTCCAAGGAGAGCGTCCAGAATCTTTTGTGTTCCAAGGGCTATCAGAAGTTATTTTCTGATCTGGTGACCAAGGAATGGTCGATAGAGCCACAGGAATTGCCAAAAGAACACAGCATCAGTCATCTGTATGAAAAAATGTCACAGCAGATCCATGATCTGGAGCAACTGGCGGACAAGTTCCCAAATGCCAAAGAGACCATACAGGGGACTGCAAACTCCCTGTCGCAGAATATAGAATTTATGAACCAGTTAAGCCAGATGTATTCCTATGTGCAGGTGCCGATACGCCTGCGCGGACAAAATGTCAACAGTGAACTTTTTGTCTATCGCAATGGAGGACGTGACAAGGGAGCAGACGAAGAACTGACGGCTTTTTTGCATTTTGATATGGATAATCTGGGCGGTGTGGACATTTCCGTCAAGATGCTCCACAAAAATGTATCTGCCAACTGGTATTTAGAGGATGCAGACAGCCTGATGCTTTTAGAGGAGAATATGCATCTTTTGACCGAACGCTTGGAGAAAAAGGGCTATACCTGTAGTATGAAATTGGAGCAGGATGCCAAAAAGATAGATTTTGTAGAAGACTTCTTAAAGGCAGACCAGAAAAGCGGTGGTGAAGTACATCGCTATTCCTTTGATGTGAGGGCATAAATATGGAAAATAAGCAGTGGAAACCACAGGATTTTTCAAAAGAAAAGACAGCGGTCGCCCTATCCTATGATCCAAATGATATTGCACCAAAGATCGTAGCGACAGGAAAGGGGCATGTGGCGGAAAAGATCATTGCCTCCGCCAAGGAAAATGATGTGCCCTTTTATCAGGATGGAAAACTGGCAGACACCTTATCCAAGTTTGACATTGGAGAAGCCATTCCACCGGAATTGTATGAGGTCGTTGCGGAGATACTGGTCTTTGTGGACGGCATGGAAAAGGTGAAAGCGAAATTAGATGGGAGGAAATAGGAACGAAGGCAAATAAAAGAAGTGTGGGGAGCAGGTATGAAAAAGAAGCGGCGGACTATTTGGAGCGTCATGGCTATGAGATCCTAGCCATGAATTACCGCAACCGCAAGGGAGAGATTGATATTGTGGCAAGGGACGGAGATTATCTCTGCTTTGTGGAGGTCAAGTACCGCAAGGATGCCAGCACCGGCAATCCTTTGGAGGCAGTTGACAGACGTAAACAGATGGTCATCTGTCGTGTGGCAGATTATTTTCTTTTGACGCACAGACAGTTGGCAGACCTACAGATCCGCTTTGATGTCGTCGCTATTTTAAAGGACGAGATCACACTTCTTACCAATGCATTTCCTTATATCGGCTTATGATAGAAAAAAGAAATTACAGATCAGAGGAAGGATATGTACTGCCTTATCTTTCCTTTTCAAGTTATGAAAAATTGCCATACATCCGGCATATGTTTACGACCAGAGAAGGCGGCGTCAGCAAGGGTATCTATGAAAGCCTGAACCTAAGTTTTACCAGAGGGGATGACGAGGCGGCTGTTTTAGAAAATTATGGGAGGGTTGCCAGGGCACTGGGAACGACCCCGGATCATATCGTGACGAGCGACCAGACCCACACGACCAATGTCAGACAGGTGGGAAAGGAAGATCTTGGTAAGGGGATCACGCGCCCACGCGATTATAAAGATGTGGACGGTATGATCACAGACCAGCCGGGGGTCTTGCTTGCTACCTTCTATGCAGACTGTGTGCCGCTTTATTTTGTGGATCCGGTGCGCAGGGCGATCGGTCTGTCTCATTCCGGCTGGAGAGGAACAGTAGGACGTATGGGGCAGGCGACGGTAGAAGCCATGGAAAGAACTTTTGGAAGCCGCCCGGGGGATCTGCTCTGTGCCATCGGTCCATCCATCTGTCAGGCTTGCTATGAAGTGAGCCAGGATGTGGCAGAGGCGTTTATGTCTGCCTTTCCCAACCATGAAAAGGAGATCTTAAAGGCAGGTGCGCCCGGCAAATATCAGTTGGATCTGTGGAAAGCCAATGAGATCGTATTGACAGAGGCAGGTGTTTTGAAAGAGCATATAGAACTTGCAGGGCTTTGTACCTGCTGCAACAGCAGTCTTTTATTTTCGCACAGAGCCAGCAAGGGAAAACGAGGAAATCTGGGAGCATTTTTGATGCTTACCGAGTGACGAGAAAGACGAGGATAGATTTATGAGTACATCACATCAGATTGCTTTTGTAAGGCCGGGGAGTCCTGCGGCACTTGCAGGAGTGGAACCGATGGATATCATAAAAGAGATCAATGGTGTCGAACTGATCGATATCTTTGATTATTATTACTACGAAGATGAACCGGCATTTGATATGCTGATCGAAAAGCCGGATCAGACAAGGAAACTTGTGCATATCGAAAAGCCGGAGGGCGAAGACCTTGGTATCACCTTTGAAAATGGGCTGATGGATGATTACCGGTCCTGCCACAATAAGTGCATGTTCTGTTTCATCGACCAGATGCCGCCGGGTATGCGGGACACCTTATATTTTAAGGATGACGATACCAGACTTTCTTTTTTACAGGGCAACTATGTGACCCTTACCAATATGAAAGAGGAAGACCTGAGACGTATCATCCATTATCATCTGGCACCTATCAATATCTCCGTGCAGGCGACCAATCCCGAACTTCGCTGCAAGATGCTCCACAATCGTTTCGCCGGAGACATCTTAGATAAGATCAAGATGCTTGCGGATGCCGATATTGAGATGAATGCCCAGATCGTTTTGTGCAAGGGAGAAAATGATGGGGCAGAATTGGATCGTTCCATCGGGGATCTTTTATCTTTTTATCCACAGATGCAGAGTATGTCTGTAGTACCGGTAGGGCTGACAAAGTTTCGGGAGGGCTTGTATCCTTTAGAGCCTTTTGAAAGAGAGGAAGCGCGCGAGGTGCTTGCCACCATCCACAAATGGCAGGACATCAGTTTTGAGAAGTACGGCACACATTTTGTGCAGGCATCGGATGAATGGTATCTGATCGCAGGCTATGATCTGCCGACGGAAGAACGCTATGATGGTTATACCCAGTTGGAAAACGGTGTTGGTATGATCCGGCTTTTGATGGATGAATTCCGGGAAGCCTTAGCCCAGGAGAAAAAGCATCCTTTTATGCGGAAAAAAGAATGCGCGATCGCGACCGGCAGGCTGGCAGCCCCTTTTATCCGTATGTTGTGTCAGGAATTCATGGAGAAATTCCCAAAGGTCACCGTGCATGTCTATGAGATCCGCAACGATTTCTTTGGCGAAAAGATCACAGTTTCGGGTCTGATCACAGGACAGGATCTGATGGCACAACTCAAGGATCAGCCGCTGGGAAGCCACCTGCTCTTACCGCAGAATATGGTGCGTGCCGAGGAACAGGATTTCCTGGATGATGTGACGGTCGCCCAGTTAAGTGACGCTTTACAAGTAAAGGTAGATATTGTAAAATCAAGCGGACAAGATCTCGTGAAACAGTTAATTACATTATAAATAGATGGAGGAAAATATGAGTAAGCCTGTAGTTGCCATTGTAGGACGACCAAATGTAGGAAAGTCTACTTTGTTCAATGCCTTGGCAGGAGAGAGGATTTCAATCGTAAAAGATACGCCGGGAGTGACCAGAGACCGTATCTATGCAGATGTGACATGGTTGAACCATGAATTTACCATGATCGATACCGGTGGTATTGAGCCGGAATCAAAAGATATTATCATCAGCCAGATGCGCGAGCAGGCGCAGATCGCCATTGATACGGCAGATGTCATCATCTTTATGACAGATGTCAGACAGGGTCTGGTGGATGCAGATGCAAAAGTAGCGGATATGTTGCGCCGTTCCAAAAAACCGGTTGTTTTGGTGGTCAACAAGGTTGACAGTTTTGAAAAATACATGGCAGATGTCTATGAATTTTATAATCTGGGTATCGGGGATCCGATCCCGATCTCATCCTCATCCATGTTAGGACTGGGGGATATGTTAGATCAGGTGATCGCACATTTCCCGGAGGATGCCGGAGTAGACGAGGATCAGGATATTCCTAAGATCGCGATCGTCGGCAAGCCGAACGTAGGCAAATCTTCCCTGGTCAACCGCCTGGTGGGAGAGAACCGTGTGATCGTTTCCAATGTGGCAGGAACTACCAGAGATGCGGTCGATACCAAGGTCAAGTTCCATGGCAAGGAATATATCTTTATCGACACGGCAGGATTGCGCCGCAAGAGCAAGATCAAGGAAGAATTGGAACGCTTTAGTATCATCCGTGCCGTTGCTGCCGTAGAAAAGGCAGATGTTGTGATCGTGATGATCGATGCGACCGAGGGCGTGACAGAGCAGGATGCCAAGATCGCCGGGATCGCGCATGAACGCGGCAAGGGTATCATCATTGCGGTCAACAAGTGGGATGCCATCGAAAAGGATGACAAGACTATTTACAAGCATAAGGAAAAGATCAGACAGACCTTGTCCTTTATGCCATATGCGCAGATCATGTTTATTTCCGTTTTGACGGGACAGCGTCTGCCAAAGATCTATGAGACTATTGATGCCGTGATCGAGAATAATTCTATGCGTGTTGCGACAGGTGTCTTAAATGAGATCGTGACCGAGGCTGTTGCTATGCAGCAACCACCGTCCGATAAGGGCAAACGTCTCAAGATCTACTATGTGACCCAGGTGGCAGTAAAGCCGCCGACATTTGTTATCTTTGTCAATGACAAGGAATTGATGCATTTCTCCTACACCAGATATTTGGAGAACCGTATCCGTGATGCATTTGGATTTGAGGGAACTTCCCTTAAGTTTATCATCCGCGAGAGAAAGGACGACTGATTATGGAAGTGATGAGGCTTGTCGCACTTGCGATCGGCTATGCCTTTGGATTGATCTTATCGGGCTATCTTTTTGGCAAGAAAAAGGACGTAGATATCCGCAAACAGGGAAGCGGCAATATTGGTACGACCAACACTATGCGTATTTTGGGCATCAAGGTAGGTGCTCTTACACTGGTTTGTGACTGTTTAAAATGTGTTGCGGCAGTGATAGTCGTCTGGCTGCTCTTTCGTACTTCTTACCCGGAACATATTGTTCTGCTGGAATTATATGGTGCCTTGGGTGCCATACTGGGGCATGACTTTCCTTTCTTTATGAAGTTTAAGGGGGGCAAGGGCATCGCTTGTAGTTTTGGTATGATCTTAGCCCTCTTTCCGCAATGTCTGCCACTTTGTGTCCTGATCTTTGTGCTGGCAGTGGCGATCACACGCTATGTGTCCTTGGGCTCTATTTTGGCGGCACTGGGACTTTTGGTCCAGATCTGGATCTTTGGGGCAAAGGGCTGGCTGGCATTTGCAGCGTCGGATCTTTTGGAAGCCCAGATCTTAGTATCTTTTGCCTGTATCCTTGCCATCGTATTGCATCGGGGCAATATCAAGCGGCTCTTGGCAGGCAATGAAAATAAGTTTTCATTTAAATCAAAACGAGACTAGCAAGTAAGTCAAGGAATCCTGCTCTTAGCAGGGTTCTTTTTCATGGATGTAAAGGAGCAGAAAATGAAAGTTGGTGTCATTGGCGCAGGAAGTTGGGGATGCGCACTGGCGATCTTATTACAAAATAACGGATGTCAGGTGAGTCTGTGGGGACACAGAAGGGAACAGATCGAAAAGATGCAGGAAAGCGGAGAGTGCGACAAATTGCCGGGAGTCATGCTGCCAAAGGAAATGAGTCTGACCTGGGATCTTTCATCCTGTCTTTTGGACAAGGATCTTCTGGTCTTAGCCGTGCCTTCTACGGCAACCAGAGAGACGGCAGAAAAGATCAAGCCTTATGTAAAAAAGGAACAGATCCTTTGCAGTGTTTCTAAGGGAATCGAGGAAGACACTCTTTTGACCCAATGCGGTATTTTAGAAGATGTTTTGGGAGCGGATGCCAAGGTGGGAGTCGTCAGTGGACCATCCCATGCGGAAGAAGTTGTAAAGGGGCTGCCGACCGTTGTGGTTGCCGGCTCACGCGATATGGCTGTAGCAGAATTTTTGCAGAATGCTTTTATGAATGATAATTTCCGCGTCTATACCAGTACGGATGTGACCGGGATCGAGATCGGAGCCTCTTTAAAGAATGTCATCGCGCTGGCTGCCGGTATGTCCGATGGTCTGGGCTATGGGGACAACACCAAGGCGGCACTGATCACACGAGGCATCAAGGAAATATCTTCCTTAGCACTTGCCATGGGAGGATTGCCGCAGACCCTGAGTGGTCTTGCCGGTACAGGGGATCTGATCGTGACCTGTTCCAGCCGTCACAGCAGGAACCGTAAGGCAGGCATGCTGATCGGACAGGGCATGCGTCCAAAGGAAGCCATGGAGCAGGTGCATATGGTCGTGGAGGGTGTCTATTCTGCCAAAGCGGCACTGGCACTGGGGGCTAAGTATCAGGTCAGCCTGCCTATCATAGAACAGGTCAATGAGGTCTTATTTCATGATGTGGATCCCCGCCTTGCCGTGCGCAGTCTTATGGAACGTGACAAAAAATCAGAGATTGCCTAAAATCTATTGACTGCCATTTTCTGTAATGCTAGAATGGAAAAACAGAGCACAAGATATAGTATGTTTTAAATACAATATATCGACATATAGATATTTGGAAAGGGGCGTAAACGTTGATAAAAGTAGTAAAGAAAGACGGGACATTAGAAGATTTTAACGTACAAAAAGTAGTGGATGCAGTCAACAAATCTGCATGCAGGGTACTGATCAATTTTACAGAGGAAGAAGAAAAGTTTATCTGTCAGTTCGTAGAAGAAAAGGTATTTGCACTTGGGATAGACCGTATCGAGATCGCACAGATGCACAATATCGTAGAGGGCGCACTGGAAAGAGTCAACCCGGTCGTAGCCAAGAGTTATAGAGATTACCGTAACTACAAGCAGGATTTCGTGCAGATGTTAGATGATGTCTATACCAAGAGCCAGTCCATTATGTATATTGGTGACAAGGAAAATGCCAATACGGACTCTGCTTTGGTATCGACCAAGCGAAGCCTGATCTTTAACGAGTTCAACCGTGAATTATACAAGAAGTTCTTCCTGACAACAGAGGAGATCCAGGCTATCCGTGACGGCTATATCTATATCCACGATATGTCAGCCAGACGTGATACCATGAACTGTTGTCTCTTTGATGTCAAAGCGGTCTTAGAGGGCGGTTTTGAGATGGGTAATATCTGGTATAATGAGCCGAAATCCTTGGATGTTGCCTTTGACGTGATCGGAGATATCGTGCTGAGTGCTGCCAGCCAGCAGTATGGTGGATTTACAGTACCGAGTGCGGATCTGATCTTAGATAAATATGCAGAGATCTCTTTTGCCAAGTATGTAGAAAAATATACAGGACTGGGACTTTCTCAGGAAAAGGCTGAAGAGACCGCTATGGCAGATGTAGAACGTGACTTTGAACAGGGCTTCCAGGGCTGGGAGTACAAGTTCAATACCGTTGCC
>CAVLBP010000073.1:0-12035 GCA_963661325.1 bacterium | reverse complement strand
CCCGAGAGGCGCAACCGCACACGGATGTTCGTTTGCGCCGGTTGCCGATTTCTTGCTGTAACTCATGCACAAGTTATTAGAGTCTCTTGTACGCGGCGCCCCTGAATATCTGTCTCAGTCGGACACATCCCGCCGACTGTCGAAGCTGTGCAAGAGACAGTTCATCCCAAGCAAATTGCCCTCATAAGAAATTGACCCAACCTGTTCCAAAGTATTCTCTCGTAGTCCGCCTCCGCCCCTGTCATACACGCCAGCCGCCTCTACCCACGGCAAGTCCTATCCCAAGAAGTATTCAGACAATAATTTTGTCAAGGCAAAAAGTGTTTTTTGGAAGAACTGCACAAAAATCTAAAATCTGGTAAGAAACGAAAAAACCCGGGTGGACGACCGCAAAAACTTATCCACAATTTTTGCGGCGAAAAAGTGGGAAAAATGGACTTATACACGGAATTATTAACTTTATCCACAATTTTGGGGATAAAAACGCGGAATCTGTAAACGACAAAAAGAACAAGCGTTTTGTAAGTTTCTGATAAAATTTGTCGAAAAAGGAAAAAAGCATTGACTTTTAAAATGTAAAAAAATGTCAAAATGTGGAGATATTGACAGAATATTTGCAGCAAAAGGGATTTTGCATAAAAAAGTGGCGCTTGCCTCTTTCTTTTTTTAGCAGATTATATTAAAATAGCAAATAAGTATGTGAAAAACTTCAAAAAACCACAGGGTTAAATTGTGGAAATTGCATAGATAAGGGAGGAAAGGATATGATTTCGAATCAGACGCTACAGAATACCATCGACGGTCTGCACCAGATCACCAAGGTTGATTTCGCTGTTGTGGATAGCGAGGGTGGTGTCTTGGCATCTACACTTACGAATCCGGGGCAGTATCGCGAATCAGCAGTTACATTTGCAATCTCTGAAGCAGAGAGTCAGGTAGTGTCCGGCTGTCAGTTCTTTAAGGTGTATGACGAGCAGCAGTTAGAGTTCATTGTTCTTGCAAAAGGTACGGACGAGGAAGAAGCCTTATTGGTAGGCAAGATCGTCACATTCCAGATTCAGGAATTGATGGTGGCATACAAGGAACGCTTTGACAAGGATAATTTCATCAAGAACCTCTTGCTGGATAACTTATTGCTGGTTGACATTTACAATCGTTCCAAAAAGTTACATGTAGATATCAATGCCAGACGTGTTGTTATGATCGTGGAGACAGGCGAGCACAAGGATGGAGATGCCATTGACCGGGTGCGCAGTCTCTTTAGCGGCAAGACCAAGGATTTTGTGACCGCCGTAGATGAGCACAATATCATCGTTGTCAAGGAACTCACAGAGCAGGAGACCTATGACGATATCCGCAAGACCGCCGCAGTGATCATTGATGCCTTAAAGGATCGTGACGATGCGATCCGTGTGTCTTACGGTACGATCGTCGGAGAGATCAAGGAGGTATCCCGCTCCTATAAGGAAGCAGGCATGGCTCTGGATGTAGGCAAGATCTTCTTTGCGGATAAGCGCATCATCGCATATTCAGCACTGGGCATCGGACGTCTGATTTACCAACTGCCGATCCCGCTTTGTAAAATGTTTATCAAGGAGATCTTTGATGGCAAGGATCTGGATGATTTTGATGAGGAGACACTTTCCACCATCAACAAATTCTTTGAAAACAGTCTGAATGTTTCTGAGACATCCAGACAACTCTATATACATAGAAATACACTGGTCTATCGTCTGGATAAGTTGCAAAAGAGCACCGGATTGGATCTACGCGTTTTTGAGGATGCTATTACTTTTAAGATTGCACTCATGGTCGTGAAGTATATGAAGTATATGGAAAATCAGGATTTTTAAGTTACAGCATATCAGGAGATAGAAGAAACAATGATTCGACTAGAAAATGTTAGTAAGACATACCAACAGGGTGTGCCGGCACTCAATGATGTGAGTATTGATATTGAGCAGGGGGAGTTCGTTTTTATCATGGGTAAGAGCGGATCGGGTAAATCGACCCTGATCAAACTTTTGCTCAAAGAACTGGAACCGACAGAGGGCGAGATCTACATCAATGAACAGAAGTTGTCTTCGGTCACCCACAAAAAGATTCCGTATTTCCGCAGAAATATCGGTGTTGTATTTCAGAATTTCCGCCTTTTGCAGGATCGCAACGTCTATGAGAACGTGGCATTTGCCATGAAGGTTGTTGAGTCCTCTACGCGAGAGATCAAGCGCAAGGTGCCGCTTATGCTGTCTTTGGTCGGGCTGGCTGCAAAGTACAAGTCCCTGCCGCGCCAGTTGTCCGGTGGTGAGCAGCAGCGTGTTGCCATTGCAAGAGCACTGGTCAATGAGCCAAAGATCCTCCTGGCGGATGAGCCTACCGGAAATCTGGACAATACCAACGCATGGGAGATCATGCATTTATTGGAGGAAATCAACGAACGTGGAACGACCGTTGTGGTGGTAACACATAATAGTGAAATCGTAAAAAAGATGAATAAGCGTGTCATCACGATCAAAAAAGGCGTCGTTGTCAGCGACGGGAAATGGGGTGATACACATGAAGTTTAGTACATTTAGGTATAACGTAGGTCAGGGACTGAAAAATATTTGGCGCAACAAGTTATTTTCCCTGGCATCCATTGCGACCATGTCTGCCTGCATTTTTCTGTTTGGTGTCTTTTATTCCATTGGTGTGAATTTTACCTCAATGGTGCATTCCGCAGAAGAGGGTGTGACGATCATTGTCTATTTTGATCAGGGAGTCAGCCAGGACCAGATCGATAAAGTCGGCGAGGAGATCGGCAAACGTGCCGAGGTGGCAAAATATGATTTTGTGACCGCGGATGAGGCTTGGGCATCTTATAAAGACAAGTATTTTGAAGGCAATGAGGCAGCCGCAGAGGGCTTTGCAGAGGATAATCCGCTTGCCAATTCCGAACATTATGAGATATATCTGAACGATGTATCCATGCAGCAGACCTTAGTAGAGTATCTGCAAGGTCTGGATGGTGTCAGAAAGGTAAGTTATTCCGAGGTCGCAGCACAGACCTTATCTGATTTTAACAGTCTGATCGGTTATATTTTTGTTGGCGTGATCATCATTTTGGTGGCAGTTGCCGTCTTTTTGATCAACAACACGGTTACCGTTGGTATTTCCGTGCGTAAAGAGGAGATCGCCATCATGAAACTGATCGGTGCCAAGGACAAGTTTGTCCGTGCGCCGTTTGTCGTAGAGGGTGTATTTATCGGCCTGATCGGCTCGATCATTCCGCTGGTGCTTTTGTTCTTCCTCTATCAGGGCATTGTAAGTTATGTATCAGAGCGTTTCCAGTTTATTGGCGATCTGGTTTCTTTCGTGCCGGTAGGAACCGTATTTACCATCTTGGTTCCGGTATCGCTGGTACTGGGTATTGGTATCGGTTACATTGGCAGCCGTATGACCCTGCACAAGCATTTGCAGGTCTAATCGCATAGGATATGTGATCTTACAATATAATGTGAAAAAGTCATATAAGAGGATAGGAAGATGGAAGAAATAAAAGAGCAGCCGGAAGTGACAAAAAAAGCGAAAAAGCCAAAGACATTTCGCAGAGGTGTACTTACCGGTGTCCTGTGCAGCCTGCTTGTCATGGCGTTGATCCTTGGCGGGCTGGTATTTGCCCTGCGGGGCAGTCTGGGCACGCTGGCAGACTTAAACCTTTCCAAGTTGCAATATATTTCCACATTGGTGCACCATTATTATTATGAAGATGTGGATGATGAAGCATTGGCAGAAGGCATTTACAAGGGCTATATGGAAGGTCTGGACGATCCGTATTCGGTTTATTATACGGCACAGGAATATGAGGATATGATGATCGATACGACAGGCAATTATGCCGGTATCGGTGCTGTGCTTACAAAGGATACGACGACCGGGCAGGTGCGTATCGTAAATGTATATGAGGATTCTCCGGCGGCAAAGGCAGGTCTACAGGCAGATGATATTATCGTATCTGTGGACGGCCACGAGGGAGAATCAGAAGATCTGGATCAGTTTGTGCATTATGTGCGCGGCGAAGAAGGCACCAAGATCACGGTACAGTATGAGCGTGACGGCAAGACAGATGTCGTGGAAGTGACGCGCGCACAGGTGGAGGTACCGAGTGTCAAATACAAGATGCTCGATGATGCGGTCGGTTATGTTTACCTGTCTGAGTTTTCCGATAATACCAAAGATCAGTTTGAGGCAGCCATGGCAGATTTAGAGTCCCAGGGCATGAAAGCCGTGATCTACGATCTGCGCTTTAATGGTGGTGGACTGGTAGATTCCGTGACCGGGATCCTGGATGACATCTTACCGGCGGGAACGACCGTTTATATGGAAGATAAGAACGGCGAGCGCACAACTTATACATCGGATGATGAAAAGCAGATCAATATGCCCATGGTCGTACTGACATCCGGTAATACAGCCAGTGCGGCGGAGATCTTTGCCGGAGCCATCCGCGATTTTGACTATGGTACCCTGATCGGTACCAAGACCTTTGGGAAGGGAATTGTGCAGACAACGGTTCCACTTTCTGATGGCAGTGCGATCAAGGTCACGATGGCGACCTACTATACGCCGAGTGGTGAGTGCATCCACAAGACAGGCATCACACCGGATATCGAACTGGAATACCAGTTCTTAGGCGGCGATGACGAGACTTATGATGAGTCGCTTGACAACCAGATCCAGAAGGGACTTGAAGTCCTCCATGAGGAACTGGACAAATAAAAATGAAAGAGGTGAATACTGTGGTAGAACTTGACGCTTATAAACAGCAGCTGCAAGCGTACGAATCTCCACTACAGGAAGTGAGGGATTCACTTTGACCTGGCTAACAAGTCAAAGCGTATCGAAGAATTAGAAAGAGAAATGGAAGCAGCAGACTTTTGGAATGATGCAGCACAGTCTACTGCCAAAATGAAAGAATTAAAGAGTTTAAAAGATGATGTCAGTATCTTTTCCCATTTGCAGGAATTGTATGAGGAGATCGACACCTATATCACACTGGGATATGAGGAGAATGACCCGGATCTTTTGCCGGAGATCGAATCTCTTTTACAGGAGTTTGATGGGGAACTGGAAGAACTGCGCATGAAGACCCTGCTTTCGGATGAGTATGATGATAGAAATGCTATCGTATCACTCCATGCCGGAGCCGGTGGTACAGAGAGCTGCGATTGGGTATCCATGTTGTACCGAATGTATACCAGATGGGCGGCAAGCCGTGGCTATGAGGTAGAGGTACTGGACTATCTGGACGGCGAGGAAGCGGGCATCAAGTCCGTGACCTTCCAGGTCAATGGGGCAAATGCCTATGGTTACCTGAAATCCGAAAAGGGCGTCCACCGTCTGGTGCGTATCTCGCCTTTTAATGCAGCAGGCAAAAGGCAGACTTCCTTTGCATCCTGCGATGTCATGCCGGAGTTGGATGATAATGTCGAGGTGGAGATCAATGATGACGATATCCGTATCGATACCTACAGGTCCAGTGGTGCCGGTGGTCAGCACATCAACAAGACATCATCTGCCATCCGTATCACGCACTTCCCGACCGGAATCGTGGTACAGTGTCAGAATGAGCGTTCCCAGCATATGAACAAAGATAAGGCTATGCAGATGTTAAAGGCAAAGTTGTATCTTTTACAAAAAGAGGAGCAGGAGCGCGAAGCGCAGGGCATCCGTGGCGAGGTGACCGAGATCGGCTGGGGCAACCAGATCCGTTCTTATGTCTTGCAGCCTTACACCATGGTAAAAGATCTGCGGACCGGCGAGGAAACCGGAAATGTGGATGCCGTTTTGGACGGCGCCATCACCCCATTTATGAATGCTTATCTGAAATGGTGTTCTCTGGGGAGACCGGATCGTCATACGCAGGAATCATAAAAGGCTTGATTTAGGTAGTCTTCTTGTGGTATTATCTTTCGAGTGAGAACATTTGTGTTTGTGTCAAAGACACTCGGGAGGAAATATGTCAGAGAAGACTACCTATTTTGTGTTAAAAGAAAAGGCAGTGCCGGAAGTACTCCGCAAGGTAGTGGAGGCGAAACGCCTGATCGAATCCGGTCGTTGTATCTCCGTACAGGAGGCGACAGATTGCGTGGGAATCAGCCGGAGTTCTTTTTATAAGTACAAAGAGGATATTTTTCCCTTTCATGACAATGTCAAAGGAAAGACGATCACTATGGTGATCCAGTTGGAAGACGAGCCGGGCATTCTGTCAGAGATTTTGCAGACAGTTGCGCGGTATCATGCCAACATATTGACGATCCATCAGAGTATTCCGGTCAATGGAATCGCTTCATTGACCTTATCGGTCGATGTACTGCCGGAGACGGGCGATGTCTCAGAAATGGTGGAAGTCATGGAAAAAACACAGGGAATACAATACGTAAAAATATTAGCTAGGGAGTGATCAGATGAAAGTAGCAATTATGGGATACGGAACTATCGGTTCCGGCGTGGCAGAGATTTTAGAGGTAAACAAGGATGTTGTGGCGAAGCGTTGCGGCGAGCCGCTCGAATTAAAATATGTATTGGATCTGCGTGATTTTGAGGGAGATCCGATCGCGGACAAGATCGTGCATGATTACAAGACGATCGTAGAAGATCCGGAAGTTGCCATTGTCGTGGAGACCATGGGGGGCGTAGAGCCTGCATATACCTTTGTGAAGGCAATGCTTGAGGCGGGAAAACACGTTACGACTTCCAACAAGGCACTGGTAGCAGACAAGGGCGCAGAATTGATCAAAATCGCCAGAGATCACAAGGTCAATTTCTTGTTTGAAGCATCTGTTGGCGGTGGTATTCCGATCATCCGTCCGCTTACATCCTGCCTGACAGGTGACGTGATCGAGGAGATCACTGGTATTGTCAATGGTACGACCAACTATATGATGTCAAAGATGACCGAAGAGGGTCTGGAATTTGATGATGTATTAAAGGATGCACAGGCAAAGGGCTATGCGGAAAAAGATCCGACTGCTGATATCGAAGGACACGATGCCTGCCGTAAGATCGCCATTCTGACTTCTCTTGTCTGTGGCAGACAGGTAGATTATAAGGACATTCCGACAGAAGGGATTTCGCATATCACTGCAACCGATATCAAGTATGCAAATAAAATGGGAAGAGCCATCAAGTTACTGGCTACCAGCAAAAAGGTGGGCGACTCCTATGTGGCAAGAGTTGCACCTTTCCTTTTATCACCGGAACATCCGCTTTACAATGTGCATGATGTATTCAATGCTATCTTTGTTCATGGAAATATGTTAGGCGACGGCATGTTCTACGGAAGCGGTGCAGGTAAACTTCCGACTGCCAGTGCAGTCGTTGGCGATATGGTTGCCATTGCAAAGCATATCGACAAGAACATTTATCTGGAGTGGGAAAAGGAGAAACTCGTCCTTGCAGATCCAAGTGAGCAGGTCAATCGTTTCTTTGTACGTTCTGCTGCATCAGAGGCTGAGATCGAGAATATCTTTGGCAAGGTAGAGTTCGTTGAAATCGGTCTGGATGATGAGATCGGATTTGTCACAGAAGCCATGAAAGAGTCTGACTATGCGACAAAAGCAGCAGCACTTGGCGAGGTGCGTCAGATGATCCGTCTGGTCTAATATGTGTCATAAATAGACACATTGCGACTATCCGTGGAAGAATAGAAAATCGCGGAAACTTTATTGAAAAATCATGGGGGATTTTTTATAATAGGGTCAGGATCATTAAAGATTTGATTTCAATATAAGGGGGTTTTTACTATGCCAAAATATATTATGGCATTGGATGCAGGGACCACAAGCAATCGCTGTATCCTTTTTGATCATGAGGGGAACATTTGTAGTATGGCACAGAAGGAGTTTCGCCAGATCTTCCCGAATCCGGGATGGGTGGAACACGATGCCAATGAGATCTGGTCTACACAGCTTGGTGTAGCCGTAGAGGCAATGTCAAAGATCGGCGCGACCGCAGACGATATTGCCGGTATTGGTATTACCAACCAGAGAGAGACGGTTATCGTATGGGATAAACATACTGGGGAGCCTGTTTATCACGCGATCGTTTGGCAGTGCCGCCGTACTTCTGAGTATGCAGATGAATTAAAGGCAAGAGGCTTGGAGGAGATGATCCGTTCCAAGACAGGTCTGATGATCGATGCCTATTTCTCCGCTACCAAGATCCGCTGGATCTTGGAAAATGTAGAGGGAGCAAGAGAAAAAGCAGAAGCCGGAGATCTTTTATTCGGTACGGTAGAGACATGGTTGATTTGGAAACTGACCAAGGGTGCAGTGCATGTCACGGATTATTCCAATGCGTCCAGAACCATGCTTTTCAATATCAACACACTGGAGTGGGATGATGAGATCTTAAAAGAACTGGATATCCCGCGTTCTATGTTGCCGGAAGCCAAGCCATCAAGTTGCGTTTATGGTATGGCAGATCCGAGTTTCTTCGGCGCAGAGATCCCGATTGCGGGAGCAGCCGGAGATCAGCAGGCAGCCCTTTTCGGACAGACCTGTTTTACCGAGGGCGAAGCCAAGAATACATATGGTACCGGTTGTTTCCTTTTGATGAACACTGGAGAAAAGCCGGTATTCTCCAAGAACGGATTGGTTACGACGATCGCCTGGGGCTTGGACGGCAAGGTCAATTACGCACTGGAGGGTTCTATCTTCGTAGCAGGTGCTGCGATCCAATGGTTGCGTGACGGTATGAAATTGATCGATTCCGCTGAGGATTCCGAATATATGGCAAAGAAAGCCAAGGGTACCCATGGTACCTATGTCGTTCCGGCATTTACCGGATTGGGAGCACCACACTGGGATCAGTATGCAAGAGGTACGATCGTAGGTATTACCAGAGGTACCAATAAAAACCATATCATTCGTGCGACACTGGAGTCTATCGCTTATCAGGTATGTGATGTTATCGACGCTATGAAGGCAGATGCCGAGACAGACCTTCGTACCCTGAATGTCGATGGTGGCGCGAGCGCCAATGATTTCCTGATGCAGTTCCAGGCAGATATGTTGGATAAGCCGGTCAACAGACCGTCCTGCGTAGAGTCTACGGCTCTTGGTGCAGCATACCTGGCAGGTCTTGCAGTGGGTTACTGGGAGAGCAAGGAAGAAGTCATGAAGAACGTGCAGTATGACCGTGTCTTCATTCCATCCATCGACCCGGAGGAGCGCGCAGCAAAGCGCAAGGGCTGGAACAAGGCTGTCAAGTATGCATTCGGCTGGGCACGTCAGGAAGAAGACGACGAGTAAAGACTTTTGATACAGGAATAATACAAGGAGATGTCAAGAATGGCATCTCCTTTTCTGTGCCGTGCATAAGGCTTTATTTTGCTGGCAGGATAGAGGAAACTATGGTATGATAATGAAGTAAAAAAGCGGTCGTTTTTGAAAGAAATCGACAGATAGGAGAATGTATGAATTACGATGTACTGATTATTGGCGCGGGCCCGGGAGGTATTTTTTCTGCCTATGAACTGATCAAGCAGGATCCCAATTTGCGTGTGGGCGTTTTTGAGGCAGGACATGCTCTGGGCGGCAGAAAATGCCCGATCGACGGCAACAAGATCAAGTCTTGTATCGGATGTAAGACCTGTTCGATCATGAGCGGTTTTGGCGGAGCCGGTGCTTTTTCAGATGGAAAATACAACATCACCAATGATTTTGGTGGTACTTTATATGAATATATCGGTAAAAAGGAAGCCATTGATCTGATGCGCTATGTCGATGAGATCAATCTGGCATATGGCGGCGAGGGGACAAAGTTATACTCTACCGCAGGCAGCCGTTTTAAAAAGCAGTGTATGCAAAATGACCTGCATTTGCTGAATGCATCTGTCCGCCATTTGGGGACGGATATCAATTATGTAGTATTGGAAAATCTCTACGAATACTTAAAGGACAAGGTAGAGTTTCATTTCGACACACTGGTAGATTCCGTAGAAGTCCTGGCAGATGGTGAGGAAGGCTACCGCATCCATTGCAAAGATGCAAGTTACACCTGCAAGGAATGTATCATTTCTGTCGGACGCAGCGGAAGCAAGTGGATGGAGGAAGTCTGCAAGGATCTTTCCATTCCGACCAATTCCAACCGTGTGGATATCGGTGTGCGTGTGGAATTGCCGGCAGAGATCTTTTCACATCTGACAGATGAATTGTACGAGAGCAAGATCGTCTACCGTACCCAGAAATACGAGGATAAGGTGCGTACCTTCTGTATGAATCCAAAGGGCGCAGTCGTAAATGAAAATACCAATGGCATCATCACGGTAAACGGACACAGTTATGAAGATCCGGAGAAGCAGACGGAGAATACCAATTTTGCACTTCTGGTTTCCAAACATTTTTCAGAACCGTTTAAGGATTCCAACGGTTACGGCGAGTCGATCGCCAGACTTTCCAATATGCTTGGCGGTGGCGTGATCGTACAGCGTTTCGGAGACTTGATCCGCGGACAGCGTTCTACCAAGAAACGTATTGAGGAATCTTTTGTCACACCGACACTCAATGCAACACCGGGAGACCTTTCCCTGGTACTGCCGAAGCGTATCTTGGATGGCATTGTAGAGATGATCTACGCACTGGATAAGATTGCACCGGGTACAGCCAATGATGATACTTTACTCTATGGTGTTGAGGTCAAGTTCTATAATATGGAAGTGGAAGTGGATGAACATTTGCAGACCAATTATAAGGGACTCTATGTGATCGGCGATGGAAGCGGTATTACCCACTCACTGTCACATGCTTCTGCAAGTGGCGTTTATGTGGCAAGAGTGATTGCAGGAAGTCAGAACTAGAAGATTTGCAATAGGTCTACATGAAAACAGATAAGGGCGAGATTTTTGATGACAAAGTTTACTGCCAGCAAGCCCAGTGCCATCCAAAGCAGGCGGGCGTTTGGATGATACTTATGATCCAAGATCTTGCGGATACATAGATAGAGGCAGGCAAAAAAGGTATAGGGGACCAGCGGGTGAAAAAGGAAAGATTTGATCCAGTGCCCGGTAAGGAATAAATACAGGGCTCTGGTTCCACCGCAGCCGGGACAATAGTAGCCGGTTACCAGATGAAAAAGACACTTGGGTGCGTGACTCATATAGTTTTGTAGTAGTTTGGCAAGTGCTCGCATGGTAGACCTCATATATGGAAACGTAGACAGATTTTTCACTATGAAATCTACTATAAAGGAATGACAGGCGGTTTGTAAAGAGGATGCGATAAGAGAAAGAGGGAATGGCGTATGCAGATAGGAAGCCTCGGTTCTATCCTTACAACTTCATATCAGCCGGGCTACAAATCTACCCCGGCGGAATGCCAGACCTGTAAGGAGCGAAAATATATCGATGGCTCCGATGAAAATGTCTCCTTCAAGGCGGCGGCACACATCTCACCGGAGGCAGCCGGTGGTGCGGTGCGGGCACATGAGGGCGAACATGTCAGCAATGCCTATACCAAGGCTGCGCAAAATAACGGAACGGTCATCAATGCCAGCGTATCCATTCATACTTCGGTCTGCCCGGAATGTGGCAGGACGTATGTTTCTGGCGGCACGACCAATACCACGATCCGCTACAACGAGAGCAACCCTTACGGACAAAATAAAAAGTCCCTGGATGCGGCAAATCTGATCGGCGGTAAAGTAGATCTCAGTGTCTGATGATCTGCATTTTATCAAAAAATTTAGCAAAGAAATGGAGAAACTTAGATGGATATCAATAGAAAACTGGCAAATGAACTTGGCGTCTTGCCAAAACAGGTAGACGCAGCAGTAAAACTGATCGATGAGGGTAATACCATTCCTTTTATCGCCAGATATCGAAAGGAAGCAACAGGAGCACTCAGTGATGAGATCCTGCGAAATCTGTATGAACGCCTGAATTATCTGCGCAATCTGGAGGACAAGAAAGCGTCAGTCTTAGCGAGTATTGAAGAGCAGGGCAAACTGACAGAGGAACTGCGGGCGCAGATTCTGGCGGCAGAGACTCAGGTCGT
>CAVLBP010000072.1:0-12171 GCA_963661325.1 bacterium | reverse complement strand
GTTAGGTAAGAAGGTATTGGTTATTGATCTGGATCCACAGGGAAATACGACCAGTGGATTTGGCATTGATAAAGAAGAAATGGAAAATACAGTTTATGAGTTGATGCTGGGAGAATGTTCCATTCGCGAGAGTATGACAAAAGTGGAAAATATTGAGCATTTATCTTTGATTCCATCTAATGTAAACTTAGCAGGTGCGGAGATCGAATTGCTGGGCATCAATGAAAAAGAATATATTTTAAAGAATGCAGTAGATTACATTCGTGATGATTATGATTTCATTATTATTGATTGCCCGCCGTCATTGAATATGCTTACCGTCAATGCCATGACAACAGCAGATTCTATTCTTGTTCCAATTCAGTGTGAATATTATGCATTGGAAGGAATCAGCCAGTTGATCCATACGATCGACCTGGTACAGGAGAGATTGAATCCAAACCTTAAGATTGATGGTGTGGTATTTACCATGTATGATGCAAGAACAAATCTTTCATCCGATGTTGTAGATACAGTAAAAGAAAATCTGAATGCTACGGTTTATCAGACGATCATTCCTAGAAATGTGCGTTTGGCAGAGGCTCCTTCCCATGGACTGCCGATCAACCTTTATGATCCAAAGTCTGCCGGAGCAGAGAGTTATCGTAATTTGGCAAAGGAAATCATTGAGAGAAAGGATATCTAGGCATGGCAGCAAAAAAAGGATTAGGTAAGGGATTGGATTCTCTGATTCCAAGTAAACCAATAGAAAGTGCAAAAGAAGTATCAGATCAGAATGCGGTAGAAAATGCAAAAGCAATGGTAAGTATCGATAAGATTGAGCCAAATGCAGAGCAGCCGCGAAAAGCATTTGATGAAGATGCTTTGATGGAATTAGCAGATTCTATCAAACAGCATGGTGTCTTATCACCACTTTGGGTGCATGAAGTAAAGAATGGAAAAGATTCTTATTATGAGATCATTGCCGGTGAGCGTAGATGGCGTGCGGCAAAGAAAGCAGGACTGAAAGAAGTACCTGTTATCGTTATGAATCTTTCAGAGCAGGAAATCGTTGAGATTTCTTTGATCGAGAACATCCAGCGTGAGGACTTAAATCCGATTGAGGAAGCCCTTGCTTATAAGAAACTTTTAGATGAGTTCAATCTGAAGCAGGACGAAGTAGCAGAGCGTGTGTCAAAAAGTAGAACTGCCGTTACCAACTCTATGCGTCTTTTGAAGTTGGATGAGCGTGTACAGCAGATGGTCATTGACGAAATGCTTTCTACCGGCCATGCCAGAGCCATTCTTGGTATTACAGACAAGGATAAGCAGTATGACTTTGCACAGCGCGTCTTTGATGAAAAACTCAGCGTGCGTGATGTAGAAAAAGAAGTAAAGCGTCTGCAAAATGAAAAAGACAGTGATAAGGTAAAAGAGCCAAAGATCGATCCGAGACTTGAGGCAATTTATGCTGAATTGCAGGAACAGATGAAAAAGACACTGGGTACAAAGGTAACCATCGTGCCAAAGGACAACAAAAAGGGTAGAGTGGAGATCGAGTATTACTCACAGGATGAGTTAGATCGTATCGTTGGTCTGTTTCAGTCTATTCACCATGAATAGAACAAATGTTCTATAGAATACAAAGAAAGAAAAGTTGGTGTTATTATGTTTGAAGAATATTTAGGAATTAGTACCGATTATGTTGTCATTGGCATGGCAGCAGTTATCTTGCTTTTGATCATCCTTATGATTATCAATGTTGTACAGATGAGCAAGTTGAAGAAAAGATATGCGATCTTTATGAGTGGTAAAAATGCCAAGTCATTGGAAGATACACTTGTATATCGCTTAGAGCAGGTAGATGAACTCATCGAAAATAATGCGGCAAACGAGAGAAATATTGATGCTTTGTTCAAGAGAATGAAATTTGGCTTCCAGAAGTATGGACTTATCAAGTATGATGCTTTTCAGGAGATGGGAGGAAAACTTTCCTTTTCTCTTGCTATGTTGAATGAGAAGAATGACGGATTTGTCCTCAATGCTGTCCACAGCCGCGAAGGCTGCTATACATATGTAAAAGAGATCATCGACGGTAATTCCATCATCACACTTGCAGAGGAAGAACAACAGGCTCTTCATGCTGCACTTGAGAGCAACAAGTAAGGAAAGTAGGAATTTATGCATAGTTATTTACAGGCGATTGGATTTTCCAATATTACAAAAGACGAACTGGATCATTTGATCTATGAAGCGATACGCAAGCCTGATAGCCATGAAGTAGCTCTGGATTCTGATGGAAATGAATTTGTAGAACTCGATTTTGAAGTGTGTGAACACACGGGAATTGCCATTCGTGGTGTATATGATACGGATGACAATTTTAAAGTAGATTATTACTTTCCTTATTGTAAGGGCGGTAATTTTTCTACAGATGCGGAATTGGAGATCATCAAGCAATCGGATAAAGAAAGTTACCAGGGATTTTGTGATGAGATGCGGCTTGGTGTAAATCTGATCTTTTACTTACAGAATGCGATCGAGTATCTGCAAAAGTCCAGCCATGGTTATGATGGGGATCGTTTTCGCAGATCTTATCTGACGGGACTTTCGCTGGAGGGAAAGATATTACTTCCGGTGGCAGAGCCTGCCGTAAAAAAGACGGATAAAAAGACAACAGATCGTACCTCACTCGTGGCGGCAGCAAGAGAAGGGGATGAAGAAGCAATCGAGAGTCTGACGATCGATGATATGGACACCTATTCCATGATATCAAAGCGTGTCACAAAGGAAGATGTTTACAGCATTGTAAAGACGACCTTTATGCCATATGGTATTGAGAGCGATAAATTTGCTGTAATCGGTCAAATAAAAGAGTTCCATAAATTAACAAATTATGTTACCATGGAGGAGTTGTATGTGATGCATCTGGAGAGTAATGATCTGGAGTTTGATGTTTGCATCAATGCAAAAGATCTACTGGGACTTCCGGAGGTTGGTCGCAGATTTAAGGGCAACATCTGGATGCAGGGAACCGTAGAGTTTTAATTTAATAAAAGGTCTGTTTTTAGCAGACCTGTATTTGTTCTCTTAGTTAAATGGATATAACAAGCGCCTCCTAAGCGCTAGTTGTGGGTTCGATTCCCGCAGGGAACGTTTGAATGCTGGCAATAATGAAGATAATTTCATTATTGCTTTTTCTTGCAAATTTTTTATTATGGGGTAAAGATAGCAATGGAAGCATATATTAACAATTCTGAAACATAACTTTTCTATGATTAAAATAGCAGAGAAAAATTACATATAAGATACATTGAAAGTGGAAAGAGGTTTATTTTAAGATGGACACAAGAAAAAGAACAGTTATTATGGTCAATCTGATCGTGACATGTATTGCATCGTCTTTTTTGCAGACAGCGCTTACAACAGCTCTGCCGCCGATCATCAATGATCTGCATATATCGGTGTCAGATGGTCAGTGGCTTACAAGCGGCTACTCTCTGGCAATGGGTATTATGATGCCGCTTACAGCATTTTTGATCACCAGATGCCCTACAAAGAAACTGTATGTGAGTGCGATAGGTCTGTTTTTAGTGGGTCTGCTTATCTGTATATTTGCAACAAATTTTCCAGTCATGATGTTGGGAAGAATCCTACAGGCATGCAGCAATGGAATCACGACATCTATGGTACAGGTAGTACTTCTTACAATCTATCCACCGGAAAAGCGTGGTACGGTCATGGGATGGTATGGTTTGTCCGTAGGTGCTGCTCCAGTCATTGCACCAACAATAGCAGGGGTACTTGTTGATACACTTGGATGGCGTACAATATTTGTAATAGCATTTGTAATTTTGTTGGCTTCATTTGTATTGGCAATCTGTATATTTGATAATGTACTGGAAACACATGTCAAAAAATTTGACACATATTCATTTATACTTAGTGCATTTGCTTTTGGCGGCATTACACTCGGTATAGGAAATCTAAGTTCGCTTGGAATTACATCTGTTATGACAATCCTGCCGTTAGTTGTAGGTATAGTAACAGGTGTAATGTTTACACGAAGACAACTTCACATCGAAGAACCATTCCTGAATGTGCGCACATTAAGAGTTCATGATTACCGTTTGAGTGTTTTCGGCAGCATGATGTTGTATTTTGTAATGATGGGATCATCTGTGATCATGCCATTATATGTGCAGAGTATACTTGGAAAAAGTGCAACTGTATCGGGTTTGGTTACACTGCCGGGATCACTGGCAATGGCGATTATCAGTCCGTTTGCAGGAAAAATATATGATAAATTTGGTATGAAGAAACTGGCGGTAACAGGAACCTTCATGATGATGGTTAGTACACTTGGAATGACTTTTATTACATTAGATACGAGTATATTGATACCGGCATTCTTGAATGTAATCCGCTGTATTGCAATAGGATGTCTTATGATGCCGTTTGTCACATTTGGAATCAGTAGTGTGGGGGCAGAAAATACTGCACATGGCACCGCATTGCTGACTTCCCTTAGAACAATAGCCGGAGCAATAGGAACAGCAGTCTTTGTAGGGATCTTAAATGTATGCTCTACGAGTGCTCGCGCAGCTTCTTACAGTAATTCCGGTATATATGGACTTCGTGTTACCTTTGGATGTATGACAGTAGTAGTTTTTATTATGCTATTTATTATGTTATTTAGAATGAAAGAAAAAAATGGTTTCCATACTGGTAGTGCTTGTTAAATTCAGAAATGTGCAGAAGATTTTAACTTACAAGAAAAAATTAAGGATAGTTTATGATAATACAGACTGGAATGAGAACCGATATTCCGGCATTTTATTCGGAGTGGTTCACAAATCGATTGCGGGAAGGTTATGTGCTGGTCAGAAATCCTTATAATGCTTCCTAAGTGACTAGGTACAGTCTGGATCCCCAGGTTGTAGACTTGATAGCATTTTGCTCCAAGAACCCGGAACCGATGCTTAGATACATGAATTTATTGAAGCCATATGCAGGAACATACTGGTTTGTTACCATCACTCCATATAGCAGCCTCTCTTGATGGATATACCAAGACAAGCGTAATTAGTTTTATAGATCTATACCAGAAGGTAAGAAAGATTTTCCGGAAGCAAGGACAGTAGGAAAATCCGATAGACTTTATCTTGGAGAGCAGATGGTAAAAATTGCTGCATCTCATGGGATGAAGGTGAAACCTTGCGCAGAAGGGCAGGAACTGGCACAGTTTGGGGCTGACTGCAGGGGCTGTATGACGACGGACGTTTATGAAAAAACAGTCGGGTTATCTATGGATTTTCCCAAAAAGAAGCCGACCAATGATTAAACCAGAAAAAGAGTTGTAAAAACTTGACGCCCATCAAATATTTTTACAACTCTTTTGTGTTATACTGCGAAAAGGAAGTGAGGTGACATTTTGAATAAATTAAATTTATGGCTAAAACGCTACTTTTTGCAACTCTTGTGGGGAGCCGGCATTTTAAATATTTTTGCCATTGTTCTTTCACATATGGGAAACTTTGAAATGCTTGCAAATGTACTTTTTCTGATCGCATTTGCCCTGTCCGGTCTGCCTATCCTCTTTCGAGCCATACAGGCGCTTCGGTTTAAGACAGTAAGTATTGAACTTCTGGTATCCATAGCCGCCATTAGTGCATGCCTGATCGGCGAATTTAACGAATCAGCGATCGTTACATTTTTATTCCAACTGGGATCATTCCTGGAACAAAAGACCATGAAAAAGACGCGGTCTGCGATCAAGGCCTTGACGGAAATGGCACCCCAGACGGCATACAAGATCCTTTCTGCGCAGGAGGACGGTGGATTTGAAACCGAGGAAATTGATGCGGACGAGGTGGAGATCGGCGACCTTCTGCTGGTCAAAGCAGGAAACCAGATCGCATCTGACGGTATCGTGATAAAGGGACAAGGCTATGCCATGGAAGCAAGCATCACGGGAGAGTCTTTGCCAAAGAAAAAAGCGATCGGCGACTTTGTCTATGCGGGAACCATCTTAGACAGTGGCACTTTACAGATGCAGGCAACGAAAGTCGGTGAGGATACGACCTTTGCAAAGATCATTGCACTGGTTGAGGAAGCGCAGGATGCGAAATCTCCGGCGGAACGCTTTATTGATAAATTTGCAAAATACTACACACCGGCAGTCATTGTCATTGCCATTCTGGTATTTATTTTTACCCGAAATGTAGATACTGCCATTACCGTTTTGGTGCTTGCCTGTCCGGGAGCCCTTGTGATCGGTGCGCCGATCGCCAATGTTGCCGGTATCGGGCGCGGTGCCCAGAATGATATTTTGTTAAAAGGTGGCGACAGTATTGACCGGTTTTCCAAAACAGACACCATTGTTTTTGACAAGACGGGAACCCTGACCGAGGGCTTGCCGAGAGTCTGTCTGAAAAAGGATTTTACAGATATGCCGGAGGAAGTTTTGGCACTTGCTGCAAGTGCAGAAAAGGCAAGTGACCATCCTTTGGCGCAGGCGATCATCCGCTATGCAGGTGATTTTCCATCTTATGAAGCAGAGTCGGTAGAGACCATAAAAGGTCTTGGAATAAAGGCAGAAGTCGGCGGCAGATCGATCTTGATCGGAAACCGGAAGTTGATGAAAGAAGAAAAGATCGGATTGCCGGAGGGCGTGGCGCAGGCAGTCGCAGAAGCACAAAAGGGCGGATCGTCCATTGTGTTGATCGCACTTGAAGGTCAGGTTCAAATGCTTCTTGGCATTGCCGATCAGATCAAAGAAGATGCCGCTCAAAGCATCCGCGCCTTAAAGGCTATGGGAATCAAGGACCTGATTATGCTGACCGGTGACAATGCAGGAACGGCTGCCGCGGTTGCAGATCAGATTGGGATCACGGACTACAAGGCAGAACTCTTACCAGAGGACAAACTGACCGTCATCCGCCAATTACAAGACAGTGGAAAAGTGGTCACTTTTGTCGGAGACGGGATCAATGACAGCCCGGCGCTGGCTGCCGCGGACACGGGAATTGCCATGGGTTCCGGCACGGATGTGGCGATTGACAATTCGGACGTTGTTCTGATAAAGTCTGACCTAAGAAGTCTGGTAAGATCTCTGGGCCTGGCAAAAAAGACGGTTAGCATCCTTTATGAAAATATAGCGATCGCAGTAGGAACCGTCATTTTGCTCTTGCTTGGTCTGTTCGCGGGTTATATTCACATGTCGATCGGTATGCTGATCCACGAAGCAAGTATTTTATTGGTTATTTTTAATGCGATGCGATTACTCATCCCATCAAAGAAAGGAGCATAGATATGAAGAAAACGATCCAAATGGAAGAACTGGTCTGTCCTATGTGTGCGCAAAAGATTGAGACAGCCTTACAAAAAGTAGACGGCGTGACCAGTGCAAGCGTTTTATACAACGCAAGTAAGGCAAAAGTTGAATTTGAAGAGGCAAAGACCAATCTGGATGAACTGAAAAATGTCATCACCGGTCTGGGCTATGTTGTGATTAAATAAAAAGGAGACATTATCATGAATAAAGAAATTATTGAAAATTTAGACAAAATTTTACCGGTTGTGGAGCGTGTACACGGGGAGCATCACCCGGAACTGCATCAGGTAGCAGAACTTTATACAAAGTTAAAGGAAGCGCCTTCCAGAGAAATTTTTGCAAAATTGCAGAAGACGACCGGAAACTACGCGGTACCGGATGATGCATGTCCGACCTACGCAAAGACCTATGAGTTATTGGAGACATTGGACAGGGAGTTTGCATAATGGAATGTTGCTGTTATGATGAAAAAGAGCCATGCACCGCAAAGATCTTGATCTTTCAGCAACTGGGTCGTGCCAGTCAGGAGGAGATCAGCAATAATGCGACGCACAGAGAGATCAAAAAGGGGCAAATGCTCTTTACCCCGGATGACAATCACGGACTGCCTCTTTAGCAAAGAGCAGACCTATACCTATGGAGAGGCTTTGTCGGATGGCAGAGTCTGTTTTATCGACCGGGCGGATTTTATGGATCTGCTGACTAAGCACCCTTCGATCAGTCTGAAACTCTTGGAGGAATTTAGCAAAAGAATGCGTCATAATGCCCACCAGATCGCGACAAACGCTGAGCCGGTGCAGGCGCGCTTAGCAGAATATCTCTTAAATCTTTCGGTGGCACAGGACAATGATAGTTTTGAAATTCCTTTGCAACTTAAGGAATTATCCTCATATCTGGGTACGACACCGGAGACACTTTCCAGAAAACTGCGTGAGTTGGAAGAAAAGCAGATCATAAAGCGCCAGCGCCGGACGATCACGATTGCAGGCGAAAATATGCGAAAAAAATACAGGAAACTAATAATAAATATGCTGAAATAACATATTGTTGTCTTTAAATATTTTGGAAACGATGTTACACTATAAATGATTTTCTTTTTTACAAATGAATGAATTCTTGAAGTTTGGAGCGTTTTTATGAGACAAGACACAGAACAGTTGAGACAACTTGCCTATGACTATTTAAAAGATGGTCGTCTGGAATATGAGAGGGTAAATATCGATGACAGTATCACCCTGACCGAAAAGGCAATAAATACATACGAGATGATTGGCGACAAGGAAGGATATGTTTCCGGTTTGAATATGTTGGCAGTTCTTTTGGGAACATCCGGCAACGGCAGTATGGCTATCGAACTGCTTTTTCAGTGTATCGAGATTGCCCAGAAATATGGCTATCCAATCTATGAGATGATGGGATATGTCAATATTGGTTGCGAATATCAGGCCATTGGCGCGAACGAAAAGGCTTTGGTATATTTTAGGTTGGCGGAGAAGGTCATCCGTAAATATCATTTAGACCAGAATCCGGAACAAAAGGAGCGCGTGCTGGGCGCATATATCAATATGCAGGATTCTTATATGTCTTTAAAGCAGTATGACATGGTGGAAAAGTTTCTCATTCTGGAGCGCCCATTGCTTGCATATATGCCGGATGAGGAGTGGATCCGTTTTGATTATGATGTGATGGAAACCCGAGTAAACTGGGCTCTTGGTAAGAAGGACCTGGTCTATGAAAAACTGGAGTACCTGATAAAATCTGCCACAAAATATACTGAGATTGGCAATTATGTGCAAAATTTTACGGAATTATGCCAATTACTGATTGATATGCAGGAATATGATAAATGGAAGCAGGTCATTGAGATCATGGAGAGATACTCGACCAAAGCCAACGTGCTCGACCTCAAGTTGTTCGTCAATGAGATGTGGCGCAAGTGGTATCAGACCATGGATGATATGCCATCCTATGCGAAAAAGTGTATGGAATTGACCGATCTTTATAATGAAAAGATCCAAAAAGATAAACGCGACAAAGAGGCAGCCTATGATGTCAGGGTTGCTCTGGAAAATAATGAAAGAGAGCGGAAGCAGGCAAAAAAGAAGTCCGATACCGACCAGTTGACAGGTGTATTCAATCGTTATAAGTTGGGCGAGGACGTTGCTGATTTCTGCAAAAAGGATTTACAGCGCCTTTGTGTAGGTATTCTGGATATTGACTACTTCAAGGAAAAGAATGATACTTACGGACATCTGAGCGGAGACGATTGCTTAAAAGACATCGCCAATATTATCCAAGACGTTGTTAGCAAGCATTTCGGCAAGGTTTACCGTTATGGTGGAGATGAGTTTTTGGTTGTCATATTAAACCATGAAAATGAGGCAATCAAAGAGATTGCCGATCAGATCCGGCAGAAATTGATGGAAAAAGCCATCCCAAATGAAAACTCGCGCGCAGGCGTATATGTGACCTTATCACAGGGATACAAAAATGGTAGGTTGTCGGAGAGCAAGGATTTCCGGGCATTTTTTGATGAGGCAGACAAGATCCTTTATCGCGTGAAGCGGGGCGGCAGGGACAACTATATCGTAGAAGAATAGAAAAATTAAAGGGGGATTTTACAAATGGAACAAAGAGACAATATGCACAATGGAAAGTTGTACGATCCGAATGATGATAGCGTTATGGAAGAACAGATGGTATGTCTGGATCGCCTGTATGATTTCAACCAGACCAGACCATCGGAGATGGATAAGCGCAATGCCATCATGAAGGAAATGCTGGGCGATGTGGGAAAAGATTGTTACATAGAACCGCCTTTTCATGCAAATTGGGGCGGCAAACATGTGCATTTTGGAGACGGAGTATACGCAAATTTCGGCTTGACCTGTGTAGATGATACCCATATCTATGTGGGCAGCCATACTTTATTTGGACCAAATGTCGTTTTGGCGACTGCGGGACATCCTATGATGCCGGAACTGCGCAAACATGGCATCCAGTATAATATGCCGATCCATATCGGGGAGAATTGCTGGCTGGGAGCCGGGGTTATCGTTGTGCCGGGTGTTACGATCGGAGACAATGTCGTGATCGGTGCCGGCAGTGTCGTAACCAAGGATATTCCGTCAAATTCGGTAGCCATGGGTACACCATGTCGTGTCGTTCGCCAGATCAATGACCATGATAAAGAGTACTATTTTAAAGATAAGAAGATCGACTGGTCAGAAATGCAGCAGTTTTTGGATTAGTCATCCGTTTTCTATTGGAAAGTTTGGCAAGACAGGGTATAATGTCTTTAAATGTATAAATATGTCTTAATAGAGGAAAACGGGGGACATTCATGAAAAAAGAAAAAATTACCATTGCTTTTGCCAGCGTGATCGAGGCATTATTCCTTTTATTGGAAATCTACTTTATGATACACGCCAGAGGCAATTTTCCGGTTTTGCTGATCGTTGCCATCTGTATGGTAGCGGTTCTCTTCTTTCTTGTTTTATCGATCATTGAGTTGAGCCAGAAAAATAAGGAAAAAGAGAGACAGGATTACGAGGAGATCTATAAGGCGCAAAAGGCATCTTATCTTGCACAGAGAAAATACTTTGATGAGTTGAACGAACGCCTGAACCAGTTGGAGGAAAATACGAATTTCCCGGCGGAGGATATCATCACAGCGCAAAAGGCAGTTGCAAAGGTAACGATTTCCAGAAGTAAGGAAAATGCTGATGCTCTGATGAATGCCAATGACGAACTGATCCAGCGCGTCTTTGGATTTGAGGAGAAACTGGCAGACAATAATGATGCCCTTCTTCGCCAGCAGGAGACACTTTTACAGCAGACGAGAGAAGAACTTGTGGCAAATAATCAGGGAATGCAGGATCAGTTTGCTGCCCTGCATCAGGCATTGGAGCAGATGAAGCAGGAGATCTCTGATCTGGAACTCCGCCAGGCAGCACAGCCGGTGGCAAGTCCTGTTGCAGAAAGTCCGGCAGTCGAGGCGATGGCACAAGACCCGATCCCGGAGGAACCGGTAGTGGATGATGCCTTTGCAGCAGGCGAGGAAACTCTTGCACAAGAACCTGTGGAAGAACCTATAATAGAAGAACCCGCAGCGGAACCGATCATAGAAGAAGCGATTGAAATGCCGGAGGAAGCAGAAGAAGTGACAGCCGCACCGGAGGCAGAGCCTGCTGACAATGGCGGAGAGATCTCACAGGCTGAGATCGATGCCATGCTTGCAAGCCTTGCATTAGATACAGAAGAGATGCGCCAGGATGAGACCGTGATCGAGGAAGATGCTCCGATGGTCGATGAAGAACCGGTTGCAGCCGAGGAGGCTGAGGCGATCGAAGAAGAGGCAGGAGAGACAGAGGAAACACCTGTCATGGAGGACATGCCATCTGTAGATGATCTGCCGAGTCTGGAAGAGTTGGATGATCTGGATCTGCCGGATCTTGAGGACTATACAGAGAGTGCAGACGATCTGCCGGATCTGGATGCTATGGCAGAGCCGGAACCAATGCCGGAGCCTGCGGCGGAAGAAAAGCCACCAATGCCGGATCTGTCAGATCCGAATAAGGTCTTGTCACCGGATGAGATCGCAGCCTTGTTTGCAAATATGTAAAGAAAAATCAGGGGTCGTGATGCGGAATCGCGGCTCCTTTTTACATGGCATATAAATATATTTTTATAAAATTTGAGAAATAAAAATTTATTTAGAAAAAAATGAAAAAAGTACTTGCTTTTTTCATCGAGTCGTAGTAATATATTTTTTGTCGTCAGGAACGACAGACAAGTACATGCGCGATTAGCTCAGCTGGCAGAGCACCTGACTCTTAATCAGGGTGTCCAGGGTT
>CAVLBP010000071.1:0-12213 GCA_963661325.1 bacterium | reverse complement strand
ACCTGTTTCTTATCTTTGTTAAAAAAATGTCAATATATGGGGATTTTGGAAATTGGATAGTTATTTATGATGGTAAAATGGAGAGTTGAATTGTGTTTATGTGAAATGCAATTTGTAGAGTTTTCAGAATTTTTTATCTTGAATTTTTTTATTTGATTATGGAAAAGTTATATTGTAAACTTCTCTCCTATATGGTATCATCCATGTAACAATATGTTTCATAGGGAAGCCGAGGGATGGTGCATCTACTCCGAGCCTGTAAAGGAGGATGATGCCAATGGTTACATATTCTGATTTATTCACCTTTGTGATAATGATATGTACTATTGTTTCGTTAGTTGTTTTACTGCACAAAAAATAACCGCCCTGCTCCTGACAAGAACTGGCGGTTATTTAATCAATAGTTTTCGCCGGAGTAGATAGGCTCAACTATCTATCGGCTTTCCTGTTAAATATATTGTAATCACATTTCTGTATTCTGTCAACTATTCATCAATATATTTTATCACAAATGATCCATTCGGGAATATCTAATTCGCTCCCCAATTTCTAAAGAAAGCATGATTTCCGATCATGGTATATCCCGTGATGCCGTAATAATCAGCCCACTTCTGGGTCATGAAAAAGAGCCAGTCGCCCGACCGATATCCATTCAAGACCTGTCTGGCGGCATTTGTGCAGGATTCATTTGGTCCATTTTGCAGAATCAAGGCTAGATGTCCATCACGTACCGGCTGGAACTGGTTGGTCTGATAGATAACACCGGACAAAGTATTTGGGAAATAAGAACTCTTTACACGGTTCATAATAACGGTTCCGACTGCCAACTGACCTGCATAAGACTCGCCTCCGGCTTCTGCCTGAATGATCGCAGCCATGAGTTTCAAGTCTGCATCCGAATAAGAGATCGATCCACCGGTATTTTCCGTAGGGATCTGTGGTGTATTACCCGCGTCTCCTGCATCGGATCCATCGCTGCCGTCTCCATTTGTATCTCCACCTTGCTGCTGTTGTTGCTGCTGCAAGATCTCCTGTGCCAGGGCTGCCTGCGCTGCTGCTGCCTCCCCCTCTAAAGCCGCCTCATTTTCCTGAAACTCCTGAATCTTGGCATTATATTCTTCCACAGTCATTTGGGCTGCCGATACTTCGCCGTTCTTGGCGGTATATGCGTTTCCGGCGTCATTGACCAGGTCATCCAATTCATCCTGCTTTGCAGAAAGCGTGTCATTATAGGCAGAAAGTTCCGTCTTTTTATCACTGAGTGCCGCAGATTTTTCCTTGATGGTCTCCTGTAACTCAGCATAAGAATTCATCATCTTACGATCATAAGAGGTAATGGCGGACACATACTCGGCTCTCTGCAAAAATTCTACCATAGATCCACTCTCCAAAAGAGTGGTCAAAAGAGACTGGGATCCGTTTTCATACATGTATTGGATACGTGTCTTCATCCCCTCGTACTGCTCTGCCTCTGCTGCTTCTGCCTCTGCCAGTTCCTTTTCCAACTGACTGATGCTGGCATTGGCAGATTCGATCGCATTTTGCGTATCCGCGATCTCCTGATTGACGCTCTGCAAACGCTTGTTGTATGAGTTATAGGTTGCACCAAGATCATCTGCCTCATCCTGAAGATCATCAACGACCTTTTGCGCGTCATCCTTCTGGCTCTCTGCCTCTTCCTTCTTCTTCTTGTTTTCTAATTGTTCCTGTCTGATCTCCTCTAATGACTTGGCGTAGACATTGCCTATGCCCCCTGCACTCCACATCACGCAGAAACATAAGAAAAGAACCAGACACTTTTTCCAAAGTTTTTTCATATCAAACCTCATCTTTATCGGCAGGATGTAGAAATTGCCTCGATCGCAACCGCACCGCCCCGCACGATCTCAACCTTGCTCTTGAACTGCTTTTTCAAAAGTGTGATCAGATCGTCATTTCTGTGGTCTGTCAGCGTGCATTCCAGAAGTACACTGTCCTCGCCGATATCCGCCACTTTGACATTGCCATTGTTTACGTTAAATACCTGCGCAATGCGGAAAACCTCTTCCTTGCCCGCATTGTCGAGTCCCTTGACCTTGGCATAAAGGATCTCCTTCATATGTAAAGGTACATGGGTCAGGTCGATCACCTTGATGACTTCCACCATGCAGTTTAACTGCTTTTTGATCTGTTCAAAGGTGATGTCATCACTGGTAACACAGATGGTCATACGCGAGACATCTTCATGCTCGGTCGTGCCAACGGTAAGACTTTGTAAGTTATAGCACTTTGCAGAAAAAAGACCGGACACCTTTGCCAGAACACCCACCTGATTTTCTACATAGAGTGCAATCCATCGATTTTTCATTCCCATATCTGACACCTCCTACTTCAAAATCATTTCGCTCATAGGATTACCGCTCTTTACCATAGGAAGAACAATCTCCTCTGTCGCAATCATAAATTCTATCACCGTAGGTGCATCTGTCCGCTCTTTGGCTTCAGCCAGCGCCGCTTTTGCCTCCTCCAAAGAAGTCACGCGCTGTCCATGCGCCCCATAACTTTCAGCCCATTTCACAAAATCCGGAACATATGGCGGACATGCCGCATTTGGTCCCTTGCATCCGTCCGGACAGCCGATCTGCCGGCGCAGACAGGTGATCTCGTAACGCTTACCGTAGAACAACTGCTGCATCTGGCGTACCATGCCCAGATAATTATTATTCAAAATGCAGATGGTCAACGGCACTTTTTCGCAGATAGCGGTCGCCATTTCCTGCATGTTCATCTGCATACCGCCGTCTCCTGTAATGCAGACCACATCCTTGTCCGGTGCTCCGATCTTGGCACCCAGAGCTGCCGGAAAACCAAAGCCCATAGTCCCCAGTCCGCCGGATGTGATCATCTGCTTGCCTCTTGGCATGGTAATATACTGGGTCGCCCACATTTGGTGCTGTCCGACATCCGTCACAACAATGCCCTGTGGGAAAGTATCGTTGATGGCTTCCATGATCATCTGTGGTGAAAGTCCATGGTCTCTTCGCATTTCCAGCGGATTCTCCTCCTGCCACATGCCAATCTTTGCCAGCCATTTATCCGTATTCTTGGCTTCTGCCCATTCCACCAGACGCTCCAGCGCGATCTTGGCATCCGAAACGACCGGCACATCCACAACGACATTTCGTGAAATAGAAGATGCATCGATATCCAGATGTACAATCTTTGCCTTTGGTGCAAATTCATTGAGATCACCCGTGATCCTGTCGTTGAATCTTGTACCAACTGAAAAAAGAACGTCACACTCGCTGACTGCCATATTCGCGGCATATCTACCGTGCATACCGCTGTTTCCCACATACAAAGGATGGTCTGTCGGGATGGCACCCTTGCCCATAACGGTCGTAACAACCGGTATATGCATCTTTTCCGCAAAGTCCGTCAAAAGATCCTGTGCCCCTGAGATATTGACACCGCCACCTGCTAAGATCAGTGGCTGTTTGGCTGATTTTAAGATCTTGTATGCCTTTTTCAACTGTCCGATATGTACGGTCTCATTTGGTTTGTAGCCGCGGATGTCCACATGATCCGGGTAATTTGCCGGTCCACTCTGGGTCTGGATATCCTTTGGAATATCGATCAGGACCGGTCCCGGCTTGCCGGAACTGGCAATCTGAAATGCCATCTTGATGATCTTTCCCAGATCCTTGCGGTCACGCACGGTCACACCATATTTCACAATACTTCGTGTCATGCCTACAATATCGACTTCCTGAAAGGCGTCATTTCCGATCAGGCTCTGCGGCACCTGTCCGGTAAAGATGACAAGCGGAATACTGTCGTAATGCGCATCTGCGATACCGGTGATGGTATTGGTCGCCCCCGGTCCACTGGTGACCAGACATACTCCAACACGACCGGTCGCCCTGGAATAGCCCTCTGCCTCATGCACAAGAGCCTGCTCGTGACGCGGCAGGACCACATGGATGGAATCCTGTTTGTAGAGTTCGTCCACAATGTCCGTAACCATACCACCCGGATAGGCAAAGATCGTATCCACGCCTTCTTCCTGTAATGCTTTTACAAATAATTTTCTTCCCGTGATGTCCATGTTTTACTTAACCTCTCTTATATGTCTGATAGGTGTAGATTACATCAAAGTAAGTCTGCTCCTCGCTCTCCTCTGTAAGGCTCCATGCCGGATCCTCTTCCAGATTCGGTAAATGTGCGTCAGCCTCGTAAGCATAATCGATCTTTGTGATATAGGCTGTATCGCAAAGATCCAGCATCTGCCGGTAAATGCTGTCTCCACCGATCACATAAATATCCTCGGAATTATATTTTTGCAGTTCTTCCTGTAACTCGTCCAAAGAATGTACGATCACGGCTCCCTTGACCTCGTAGTTTGGATTGGATGTCAATACAATATTGACGCGGTCTTTAAGTGGTGCCTGATTTGGAAAACTCTCTAGAGTCTTACGTCCCATGATAACGACATTTCCGGTTGTCATCTGGCGGAAACGCTTCATATCCTGCGGGATACGGATCAAAAGTTCGTTGTTCTTGCCAATGGCCCAATTATTGTCTGCTGATGCAATGATGTTCATATCTGTTTACTCCTTATACTGCAATCGGTATGTTCTTGATCTGTGGTCCGGTGACATAATCATCCAGACGGATGTCATCCTCGGTAAAAGCATAGAAATCCTTGATCTCCGGATTGATCCAGAACTTTGGTGCCGGATGCTGCTCTCTGGTGATGAGTTCCTGTACCAGTGGAACATGTCTGTCATAAATATGCGCATCCGCGATGACATGGACAAGTTCGCCCACTTCCATATCACAGACCTGTGCCAGCATATGCATGAGCACCGCATACTGGCATACATTCCAATTGTTGGCAGCAAGCACATCCTGGGAACGCTGGTTCAAGATGGCGTTGAGCACCAGTTTGTCACTGCCCGGTCTTGTCGTCACATTAAAGGTCATGGAATAGGCACATGGATAGAGATTCATCTCAGACAGATCCTGATGCACATAAATATTGGTCATGATACGGCGGGAAAAGGGATTGTTCTTCAGGTCATAGATCACACGGTCTACCTGATCCATCATGCCCTCTTTATACTTGTGCTTGACCCCCATCTGATAGCCATATGCCTTTCCGATCGAGCCTGTCTCATCTGCCCATTCATCCCAGACACTGCTCTTTAAGTCATGGATATTGTTGGACTTTTTCTGCCAGATCCAGAGCATTTCGTTGGTACAACTCTTGATCGCCGTTCTGCGCAGGGTGATGGCAGGAAACTCCTTGGATAGGTCATAACGATTGACCACGCCAAATTTCTTGATCGTATAAGCGCTGATGCCGTCCTCCCATTTCGGGCGCACCTTCTCTCCCTCCGTGCTGATACCATTCGTGATGATATCATTGCACATATCTACAAAAATCTGATCTGCTAGACTCACTTGTCATTTCCTCCCATCTTTATGTCAAATCGCATATTTTCTATCAATGTATAGCAATGCCATATTATTATTTATTGTAGCGAATTTATTCTGGGAGCGCAACAAAAGAAGTTGCCTTTTGCCACAAAAAGGATTATATTTATAGAAGAAATTGATCGAAGGAGTACGACAGAATGAGCCAGGAAAAAGTTGACTTACGCAAAGAACAAAAACACAACCGCAAGAAGATCCTCAAAAAGCAGAAAATGGAACATATCCTTCTCGCCGTCGGTGGAATCGTCGTTGCTGCCGCTATCGTCGTTTGGGCAGGCTTTTCAGCACACACCAAGTATGAGGAGAAAAAGGCAGAAAATCCTACCTATTACAGTGTAGATACATCTGATCTGACATCCTATCTTTCTTCTTTGCAAGACTAATTTTCATACATAGTGATCCAGAACACAAGCACTTCACAGACATATGTGGAGTGCTTTTTTCATTGGCTATTGACATATCCTGGCAAAGCGTGTTATAAGTGTACTAGTACAACTAATACAGTTGTAGAAAAAGTAAAGGCGGTGATTCCTTTTATGATTCAATTAAACTATCGGGACTCCAAGCCCATCTACGAGCAGATCAAGGATGGACTAAAGCGTCTCGTGATCACCGGAGCGATTGCTGCCGACGAAAAACTGCCTTCTGTGCGCGAACTGGCGAGCCAACTAATGATCAATCCCAACACCATTGCCAAGGCATTCCGCGAATTGGAGCAAGAGGGTTATATTTACACGATCACAGGACGTGGCAGTTTTGCCGCAGACAGAAAAGATATTTCAGCTGGGAGGAATGACGAATTGCTAAAAAAATTTGATGATATCGTAAAAGAACTTCTCTTCCTCAGCGAAGACAAGGAACAATTAAAAGAACGCATTGAAACGCTGGCAAAAGGAGGTGGCAAAGATGATTCAGATCAATAATGTATCCAAATCTTTCCAAGGTCACAAAGTCCTCGACCATTTGCAGATGCAGGTACCAAAGGGAGCCATCTATGGGCTGATCGGTCCCAACGGTGCCGGCAAATCCACCATCATCCGCCATATCGTTGGTGCCTATCGCCCGGACGAAGGAGAAATCCTCATTGCCGGAGAAAATATCCGGGAAAACGCTTCCATAAAAGAAAAAATCGCCTACATTCCGGATGAAATCTTTTATTTTGCACAAGCGACCACACTGGATATGATGCAATACTACAAGGGCTTATATCCGAGTTTTGACGAGCAGTATTTTTATAAGATCTGTAAGTGTTTTCCTATGTTAAATCTCAAGAAACCAATCCGGTCTTTTTCCAAGGGAACAATCAAACAGGCGGCATTTGTTCTGGCTCTGTCCACCCATCCTGCCCTGCTTGTTTTGGATGAACCGGTCGATGGATTAGATCCGGTCATGCGCCGACAGATCTGGAGCCTAATTATGGGCGAAGTTGCTGATCGCGGAACGACCGTACTCATCTCCTCGCACAATCTGCGTGAGTTGGAAGATGTCTGCGATCACATCGGCATCCTGAGCCATGGAAGTATCATCTTGGAACGTTCTTTAGACAATTTACAGAGCAGTATCACAAAAGTGCAGGTTGCCTTTAACGGCGATCTTCCACCAATCCCGGAGGGACTGCAGGTTTTACATTCCGTAACCAACGGGCGTGTTTCTACCCTGATCTTAAAAGGTCAGCCAAGGGAGGCGCAGGAAAAAATGCAAGCCTTACATCCGCTACTTTTAGATGTTCTTCCTCTTAGTCTGGAAGAAATCTTTATCTATGAAATGGGAGGGGAACATTATGAAGTCAAAAACATCCTTTTTTAACAAGACTATATATAAAAAGAATCTGACCCGCTTTGTGGTCTTTCCGCTTCTTTACTTTGCATTTCTCTTTGTCAGTATGTCATGTAACATGATCGTACATCATTTGGAAATACGAAAGTATCCGGAAATCTACAGCAAAATTTTACAGTCCCACCAAGATCTATACGAACCCATAACGCAGGCAGATCAGGCACTTCTTGTTGCCCTTTATATAATCCTTGTAACATTGGCTGTCTTTTCCTATTTATATCAAAGACAGTCTTGTAATATGATACATACCTTTCCTGTAAATCGCAGGATCCTGTTTGTAAGCAGCATTGCTTCTATTCTGACCATTACCCTCTTACCGCAGTTGGCAGTGACCCTGATCAACACGATCATCTATCTTGTCTTCGGTGCGGGAAATATTGTCTGGATCCCATGGTATTGGCTGCTTTGTATGATCGGTTATGATCTATGCTTTTTAGGCATAGCCCTCTTTACCGCCATGATCAGTGGACAGTTGATCACAAACTTCATCTTCTACTGGATCTTCAATTTTATGTTTATGGCGGCTGAACTTGTAATCCGTCTGGTATTTTCCTTACTTTGTTTTGGAATGTCTACCACGAATGTATACAATCAAAAATTGATGTTTTTGACACCGGTTTCCTATTTGCCAGATTGTACAAGTATCTATATTGATGAGGCAAGCGAGCAGTTTTATCATATTATGCCGCAGGCTCTTCCTATCCTTTCCGCATATGCCTTCCTTGGTATCGGGCTAATTGTGATTGCCTACTCTCTCTATCAGCGCAAAGCTCTGGAGACCTGCGGAGATTTTCTAGCCGTTGGTTTTATGAAACCGGTATTTACACTGGGCATGACTTTTTTTGCCTCTCTTCTGATAACAGCAGGCATCGGTTACACTTTGACCGATCTCTTGTCAGAAAATCAAAATGTATTTTTTATAACCATTACCATCGTGTGCCTCGCCGTGGGTGTCATCCTTTTCTTCATCATACAGATGTTAATTGAACGAAGCATACATGTCTGGAAAAAGCAGCATGTTAAATACTGTTGTATTTACACTAGTGTCATTCTCGTTTTTCTACTCTGCGTCCACCTTGACATATGCGGTATCGAAAAACAGGTTCCGGCAGCATCGGACGTTTTTGAGTTGGATCTTATGACGGGAGACACCACATATGCTCTTACAGACACGGATGAAATCACCGATTTTATATCGGTTCATAAGGAAATTATTAATAGCAGAGCCGAACTTTCAACTTATTCCCGACATTGCAGCGAACCCTATGAATATCTGGAAATCGCCTATCATTTGAAAGACGGCAGCACACTGAACCGTTCATACCGTCTGCCGGATTGTGCCGATAAATCCGAGGCATACCAGAATACCTGCCAAAAACTTCTATCAATCTTTAACGGAAAGAATGCCATCCTAACCCATGGTATTTCGAAAAATTATGCAGAACTTCAGGCAGAAGATGTGAGTTTTTACAGAGCATCGTATCCTGATCAAACCGACGAAAGAGATTATACCGACGATCAATTGCAAAATCTCTATCAGGCCTTTTTACAGGACATCAACGACGGGAATTACCAGATCACCTCCCTTGACAGTACCGCACCGTGTTATGCAGATTCTATCGGTCTTGTTCTGCGCTCACCAGAGCCAATCATCCTGGATCGCACAATACACGCTTACTATACCGATGACTATTCCCTAAACTTGTTCTCAAACCATTACACAAACACCGATACATCCGATAGCAGAATTACCGATGAAAGCAAGGATATCATTTCTACCTACGGAGATCTGACCGTTGATTTATATATCCGTCTGACGCCGGACTGCACCCATACCTTGCAGGCAATGATCGACATGGGCATGATCACAAGCACAGATGACCTGACCCTATCCACGGCAGGGGAAGTCTATATGTTTACCGATGAGTAAAGTATAAGTTACCATAATATAAGAAAAGCCATCTTCGCGTCCGCGCTATGCGGGGCGAGATGGTTTTTCTTTTATATAACAATCCCATGACAATGGTCCAGATTGACTCTTAAGGTATCCATGAGATCTGTCACGACCTGCCTGTGCGCTTGGCTTGCTTTCTCTGCTGTTTTAAAAATATGCTGTCCTCTAACGATCTTTTTTATCATAATGATCTCCAGCCTCTCTTTCCGATCAAAAATATCTGTCTTTCTTCTGATGTACAAAAAAGGAACGAATCAAATTCGTTCCTCATACAAGAGCGACAGACGGGACTCGAACCCGCGACTTCCTCCTTGGCAAGGAGGTGCTCTACCAACTGAGCCACTGTCGCATTTATTATGTCATCTCCGTGACGACAAAAATTATTATATATAACCACCTATAGTTTGTCAACAAAAAAATAAGAATTTTTTTAACTTTTTTTCATATACTCTACTAGACACCGAAAACTGGGGGAATTATCGTGAGCAAGAAAACCAAAATCGTCGTATTTCATCTGAAAGAATTAATATATACTGCGGTATTTGCCGGTCTTGGCGTACTGCTTGTCATTCTCTTATGCTGGATGTTTTCCAGTCACGAGAAACCGGAGCCTGTGCAGGAAACAATCTACATGCCCGGCGTATATACTGCCGGCTTTACCATGAACGACAGTGCCATCGAGGTTCAGGTCGTGGTCGACGCCAACCACATCAACGACATTTCCTTTGTCAATCTGGAGGAGTCCGTCGCCACCATGTATCCGCTCATGCAGCCGGCACTAAGTAACATCAGCCAGCAGATCTATGAGTCACAGTCTCTGGACAATATTACATACGAAGCCAACAACCAGTACACGACCGAGGTCCTTATGATGGCGATCGAGGATGCACTCGATCATGCCAAAATAAATCCTTAGTCAAAATCAAATCTTGTCAAACTGCAATTTTTCACACCATAGGAGGCATACTCCTCATTTGTCATATCGCAAAAATAGGAGCAGACCACACGGGCAATGCCATTATGGGCAACCAGCATATAAGTCTTATCTGCCTCTTTGCCCAATTCATCCAAAAGATTGTAAATGCGCTGGGCTAACTGCAACATAGATTCGCCGCCCTCGTGACGACATACAAACTGCTTTTTTGCCTCAAAAAAGTCCGCAGCATTTCTCGGCGAAGTGCCTTCCCATTTGCCGAAATTCTGTTCCACCAGCCGCGGTTCCATGCGCATAGGCACGCCTGTCATCTCCGAAATATGCCGCGCCGTCTCCGCCGCACGGCTCAAAGGCGAATACAGGATCTCGTCTATGGTAATCCCTGCCTCGACGATCTTTTGCCCGGTTGCGATCGCCTGCGCGTGTCCTAAGTCTGTCAGCGGAACATCTGTCTGTCCGCAGATGCGGTCTGCGACATTCCATTCACTCTCTCCATGTCTCACAAAATATATTGGATGCATTCTATGTCCTCCTGCGAAAAGTCATTTTTATTATCATACCACAGGAAAACATTTTTCCCTATAAAAAAAGAAACCTCCGCATGCTCACAGAGATTTGTCTTTTCCGGGTCGCTATTTGCCATCATACCGGCAAATCCCTTAGACGGGTCGATCGGTGTCATATCCATTTTTTCGGAGATCACCGCCTGCAAGTCGTTTGTGCCATAAGCTTCTGTCAGAAGCGGCATCATATCATTTAAGGCCGATGCACACCAGCGGTATTCCTCGACATTCTGCGGTGTCTGCAAGAGCGGATCGGATACATCCACGCCAAACAGATAGGCAGAAATATCATTAAAAGGCTGCCCCATATCCCCAAAACCAAACGGTGCGACGTAGCGCCATACCTCCATGACCTTGGCTACCGGTCCACCCGTCGGGTATTTTCCAACTTCTTCGCCTTTGTCCAGCCAGCAGTTTGCGGAAAATGGCAGGTCATGACCAAAGATACCAAGGCATGGCACAGCGGCCTGCTTGCCGATATCAAGCAGTACGTCGATAGCAACCTTTCCACTGTATCCGTATCTGCCATCGCCTCCATTGCCGAGGCTGTCGGCTACCACAATCAGGGCTTTTTCTACCGCAAGTTCAAGGAACGCTATGGTCTGCTGCCGGGGGGGGATATACGGAGGTAGTTCTACAACCATTTACTCCATTCCTGTCGCTCATGCAGCATACGACGCACTTCCATGATCTTCTGAGCATCTGCCGTCTCAATGACAACATAATAGATCACATAATGCTTTACATAAATCCGATAATAAGGATACAAATGCTGTTTTTTTGTGTGATATTGTTCATAGGCTTCCGGGCACTGCAAACGCTCTAAAATGGCGTTCTCCACTTCAGACACTAGGTTCTCGGCGGCTTTATCATTCTGCAAGACCTTGCGAATATATCTTAAAATATCCGAAAAATCATCATAGAATAATGGCAAATATCGTAACTTATATTCATTTTTCATTCGTCTCCCTCAATTTTGCAAACATCTCCTCATGTGTCAACCGTTCCTCCTGCATTGCCGCCATACGATCTGCATATTCCAAGGCTCTTTCTACGGATCCCGTCAAATTGGTGTATGCATCAATGCTAAGAACAACCATGGTTCCATAACCATTTTTTGTCAAATATACAGGATCTCCCTGTTCTACTACCTTTTCAATCTCTGTAAATTTGTTTCTCAGATCAGATACCGGTCTTATTTCCATTATTTTATCATCTCCTTATCATAATCTTATCACTTATATGTATTATATATGTCTAACTCATAAAATGCAAGAAAAGAAGTGCCGTCTCCAACACTCCTTTTCTATAATCATTCTATACCTATAAGCCTACTCCGTCTTTCCCAACTCCTTACAGATGCGGTCATATTCTTCCTCATCCAGTTTGTAATAATGGTCGGATAAAAGATCATCAAAAATGCCGTAACCGACATACCGACAGTCGTA
>CAVLBP010000070.1:0-12336 GCA_963661325.1 bacterium | reverse complement strand
CGGCGCCTATTGCAGAGAAAAGAATGTGCCTTACAAACTGGCATTGGGACTGCCCGGATTGTATTGTCCAAAGACCAGCGCCATGATATTGTTGGAAGCCATGCCTTTTGGCTATAAGCCGGGCCGGGAGAAATGGAAGTCATAAATGAGAGGAAGAGAAATGGATTTTTCAAAATACACCATTGGATTTGGTATTACAGGTTCTTTTTGTACGCATGAGAAGATAAAAAAAGAAATACAGAGGCTGGTGGATCTGGGGGCGACGGTCATTCCTGTCTTTTCCTATCAGACGCAGGTCTTGGATACCCGCTTCGGAAAGGCGGCTGATTTTATGCAGGAGGTGGAAGACATGACCGGAAATAAAGGTCTGCGGACCATCACGGAGGCAGAACCCATCGGACCCAAAGGACTTTTGGATGTTATGGTCATTGCACCATGCACGGGAAATTCCATGGCAAAATTGGAGGCGGGGATCACGGATACACCGGTGCTCATGGCGGCGAAGGCGCATCTGCGCAACAACCGTCCGCTTGTCATTTCCATCTCGACCAATGATGCCCTGGGGATGAACTTTAAAAATATCGGAAAACTCATGTACATGAAAAATATATATTTTGTGCCTTTCGGACAGGACGATTACGCCAAGAAGCCGTCCTCCATGGTGGCAAAAACCAAATGGCTGCCGGAGACGATCGAAGAGGCGTTGCAAGGAAGGCAGATCCAGCCGGTACTGCGATGAAAAAATCCCATCAGGAAAATTGACCTGATGGGATTTGTCTGTTTTAAAATTAAGAAGGCAGTTGATAGGAAACCTGATATTCCCTTAGCCAGAAGTCGATCTGCAAATAGTAGGCGAGCAGTTGCGGACCTGCCATGAGTTGACCGAACCAAGGCTTGCCGTAATCTTTTGGTGCATTGCAGAAGGTCAGGACTTTATCCGGATCAATAAAATCCAGGATCGGATGATTGCCCTGCGCGATCAGTTTTTTCATTTCCTTACACAGCATCTGCTCGTATTCCGGATGGTAATTCTTAGGATATGGACTCTTTTTCCGCTCGGCAACTTCTTTTGGCAAAAGTGGAGCGGCGATCTGACGCAAGAGGTGCTTGACCTCGCCGTCCTTCGCTTTCATTTCCCACGGCACATTGTAGAGATATTCAGCCAGACGGATGTCCGCAAATGGACAGATGGCTTCCATGCCTGCCAGCGCAGCAACACGATCCATGCGGTCTAAGAGAGTCTGCATGAAATATTGTGTCGTCAGGGCAAAGAGACGGCGGTGGCGGCGGTTCTCCGGTGTGTCATCCGGCAGGTAAGAGACCTGGGAGCAGGAGGCGTCGTAGACCTGGGCGACATATTCTTCCATGCCCAGATGTTCTAAGAAATGGTCGCGTAAGAGTATCTGTCTCGGCTGTAGATCCATGGTCCAAGGAAAAGTGTTAGCGGACCGCATAGGTTCCTTGTGATACCAAGGATAGCCGCAGAAGATCTCATCCGCACATTCCCCAGTGAAAGCCACCTTGGAGCGTGGGGCGATCTGCTTGCAAAAGTAGAGCAGGGAAGAAGAAATATCCGCCATACAGGGACCATCATGGGCTAATACGGACTGCCCCAGAAGGGATGCCTGCGCTTTGGCGTTGCATTCTAAAAAAGTGTGATTGGTATGGAAGTGCTCTGCCATGGCAATGACATAAGGCCGATCCAGACTTGGCTGGAAGTCATTGGCTGAAAAATATTTGCTGCTATCCGTAAAGTCAAAGGAATAGGTGGTCAGAGGCGTGCCGCTGTTCATATTTTCCCGGTTGGCAAGGGCTGTGACTACCGAGGAGTCCAGACCACCGGAGAGCAGGCAGCACTGGGAAGCATCTTCGTTCCACTGGCGGTGCAGGGCTTCGGATAAAAGATGGGCTGCATGGTCCACCGTTTCCTCATAGGATTCCTCATGACGGCTTGCCTGCAAATGCCAGAAGGTATTTTCAATGATCCGTCCCTGACTGTAAATAATGGTCTTTCCGGGACGGACTTCATGGATATCCTGATAGACGGTTGCTCCCGGAAGATGTGCAGGACCGAGGGAAAATACCTGATGCATACCACGCAGATCCATGCTGGCATGCACGCCCGGATGGGCAAAGATACCCTTGATCTCGGATGCAAACAAAAAGAGATCTTTCTGTTGATGATAGAATAAAGGCTTTACGCCCATGGGGTCACGGAAGAGGACGACCTTGTGGAGTCGTACATCCGCAATGGCGATGGCATAGCCGCCCCGCAAGAGTGTTGCAAAGCGCTCACCATAAAGATGATAGAGCGTAAGCAGGATATCCGGCCGGCTCATATTTTTGGCAGAAATATTTTGGCTTTCCAACTGGGATGCCAGTTCATCATAATTGTAGATGCCGTCGTCACATACGATGTGCAGGTGTGCCAGTCCTCCCTTGCCCTGTGTCGGGACATTTTTTCGGCTCATTTGATTGGTGTATAGGGCATTATACATGAGCACGCCATCGCTGGTGGTCATGCGATATGCCTGATCCGGTCCACGGTGGGACAGGCTCTTTAGTATCTTCTCAGCGGTCTGTTCCAGTGCGCCCAGACGCTGCCCCTGCCTGAATTCAGGCGAAAAAAATCCGGCAATACTACTCATAGTTCCTCCAATAAAAAATTACTGGAATAATATATGAGAGATTGCCGGAAAAAATGCAGGATTATGCCTGCTGTGATGCAGCGTAGGCTTCTGTTACGGCTTTGGCTAACTGGTCGCCGCAGGAAGTGCCGCGTCCGTTGCAGGAAATCCCGCTGATGCGTCGTACGACTTCGTCAACGGTCATGCCCTCTACCAATTTTGGAATGGCTTGCAGATTGCCGTTGCAGCCGCCGGTAAATTTGACATCTTTTACAATGTCACCATCTAATGTGACTTCGATCTGAGAAGAGCAGGTGCCCTTGGTCTTATATAAGTAACTCATATGATCTTCCTCTCCTTCTTAATACTTGTATCTGATTATACGACCGACGAATGAGATTGGCAAGATGTAAAAATCAAGGCTTTTTATTGTTTCCATAGAGAAAGAGTGTTACAATAACGCCATATGGGTGCAATCCTGCCCCTAGCAAGTAATGAGTGTTTAAGGAGAAGAACATGGGACTGTTTGACAAGATATTTGGAACACATAGCGAACATGAGTTAAAGCGCATTTACCCGATCGTGGACAAGATCGAGGGGATGCGAGAGGATATGGTCGCACTGAGCGACGAGGAATTGCGTGCCAAGACAGACGAATACAAAAAGCGTCTGGCAGATGGCGAGACACTGGATGATCTTTTGCCGGAGGCTTTTGCGACCGTGCGTGAAGCGGCGCGCCGTGTGCTTGGCATGGAACACTTCCGTGTGCAGTTGATCGGTGGTGTTATCCTGCACCAGGGACGTATTGCCGAGATGAAGACAGGTGAAGGAAAGACTTTGGTATCTACCCTGCCGGCATATCTGAATGCCTTGGAAGGAAAGGGCGTGCATATCGTCACGGTCAATGACTATCTGGCAAAGCGTGATGCGGAGTGGATGGGAAAGGTACATGAGTTTTTGGGATTGACGGTCGGCGTTGTCCTGAATGACATGTCAAGAGAAGAAAGACAGGCTGCCTACAACTGTGATATTACCTATATTACCAATAATGAACTGGGATTTGATTATCTGCGTGACAATATGGTAGTCCGTGAGAACCAACTGGTACAGCGCGGTCTGCACTATGCCATCATCGATGAGGTCGATTCCGTATTGATCGATGAGGCGAGAACACCGCTGATCATTTCCGGACAGAGCAACAAGTCCACCAAGTTATATGAACTGTGTGATATGCTTGCCAAGCAATTACAGCGTGGCGAAGACCTGCCGGAATTTTCCAAGATGGATGCCATCATGGGAATTGAGCAGGAAGAGACCGGAGACTTCATTGTCAATGAAAAGGACAAGGTTGTCAGCCTGACCCAGGAAGGAACCAAAAAGGTCGAGGAGTTCTTCCATATTGACAACTTATCTGATCCGGAGAATCTGGAATTGCAGCACAATGTCATCTTGGCACTGCGCGCCAACAACCTTATGTTCCGCGATCAGGATTATGTCGTATCCGACGATCAGGTTTTGATCGTAGACAGTTTTACCGGACGTATCATGCCGGGACGTCGTTATTCCGATGGTCTGCATCAGGCGATCGAGGCAAAGGAACATGTGCAGGTCAAGAGAGAGAGTATGACTCTTGCCAACATTACCTTCCAGAATTTCTTTAATAAATACGATAAAAAGAGCGGTATGACCGGTACGGCGCTTACTGAGGAGCAGGAGTTCCGTGATATTTACGGCATGGACGTTGTGGAGATCCCGACCAACAAGCCGATCGCGCGTAAGGATCTGGATGATGCCGTTTATAAGACCAAGAAAGAAAAGTACCATGCAGTCGTAGAGGAAGTCAAAGAGGCTTACGCCAAGGGACAGCCGGTATTGGTTGGTACCATTACCATTGATATTTCAGAGGAGATCAGCCGGCTCCTCAGCAAAGAGGGCATTCCACACAATGTATTGAATGCCAAGTTCCATGAGAAGGAAGCCCAGATCGTCGCAGAGGCAGGTCGTCACGGAGCGGTTACCATTGCAACCAATATGGCTGGTCGTGGTACGGATATCAAGCTGGATGATGAGGCAAAGGCAGCCGGTGGTCTGAAGATCGTCGGAACAGAGCGTCATGAATCCCGCCGTATTGACAATCAGCTGCGTGGTCGTGCTGGTCGACAGGGAGATCCGGGACAGTCCCAGTTCTTTATCTCTTTGGAAGATGATCTGATGCGTCTGTTTGGATCTGAAAAGTTAATAAATATGTTCAATTCTCTGGGCGTTCCTGAGAATGAACAGATCCAGCATAAGATGCTCAGTGATGCCATCGAAAAGGCACAAAAGAAGATCGAGAGCAACAACTTTGGTATCCGTAAGAACCTCTTGGAATACGATCAGGTCATGAACGAGCAGAGAGAACTGATCTACTCACAGCGCCGTCGTGTGCTGGAAGGCGAGAACATGAAGGATCAGATCCTTTCCATGATCGCAGACAAGGTCAGCGAGAGCGTCAATATGTGCTGTACGGATGAGGTAGCAACCGAGGATTGGGATCTTACAGAATTAAACCGCGTGATCCGTCAGATCATCCCATTACAGCCGATCACTTCTGAGACCTTAGAGGGTATCAAGAATACCAAGCAGTTGATCGAGAAACTGACCGATGAAGCAAATGCTTTATATGCCGCCAAAGAAGCAGAGTTCCCGGAGCCGGATGCCTTCCGTGAGATCGAGCGTGTTATCCTTTTACGCGTGATCGACCGCAAGTGGATGGAAGAGATCGACGATATGGAGCAGTTGCGCCAGGGTATCGGTATGCAGGCTTTTGCCCAGCGTAATCCGATCGATGAATATAAGATGGCAAGTTATGATATGCTGGATGCCATGAATGATGCCATTCGTACCGAGACTGTACAGATGCTGTATCGCATCCGCATTGAGAAGAAGGTAGAGCGTGAGGAAGTTGCCAAGGTTACCGGCACCAATAAGGATGAATCGGCAACAAAGGCGCCAAAGAAACGTGCGAATGTAAAGGTATATCCGAATGATCCGTGTCCATGTGGCAGCGGTCTGAAGTACAAGCAGTGCTGCGGACGCAAGGCATAGGATATGGATGCAGGGCTTCCTGCAAGTCATGGAATCCATGAATGAAGAAAATGACGATCTGAGTCAAAAAAAGAGGAACTACATTTCCGCTGCGGGATGTAGTTCCTTTTTTGACATAAACCAAGATATTTTGCATGCGTATGATCCGAAAGATGCAGGAATTTTTGCATCGGGATTTACGGAGCACTGGTCTCCTCAACGACCGGGTCCGGCTTTGGCGGGTAGGTAAAGCCCTCGCCCACAACAGCACTGACACGGTTGACGACCATAAAGGCGGTCGGGTCCATCTGGTGCACGATGCGCTCAACGCGGCTCAACTGACGGCTGGAGATAACGGACATGACCACTTCCACATCTTTGCCCAGATAGCCGGAACGGCCTTTCATCATGGTAACACCACGGTCAAGATCCCGTAAGATGAACTGACGGATCTCATCGCTCTTGTCGGAAACGATCTGAACTTCCACACGGTTCTTTCCGATCAGACTGATCTTGTCAATGATGATCGAATATACGATAACCAAGACAACGCCGTAGAGTACATTGTCGCCCGGGGTCTGCAAAGCCTGCAAGGCGAGGATGATGACATCGACAATGTAGACAGCCGCCGAAAGCGGAATGCGCAGGTATTTGTTCATTAAAAGAGATGGAATATCCATACCTCCGGAAGATGCACCGGCACGCAGGACAAGACCGACTCCGGCACCGATCAGGATACCGCCCATGACGGTACATAAGAAGATGTCGTTGGTAACTGCATGCCCGTGCAGCGCATGTTCCATGATCGCCATTGCCAGTGGATAGCAGAAGGTGCTCAGGATCGTTGAGAGTGCAAAGCGTTTTCCTAAGAAAAACAGACCAACAACCAGCATGAGCGCATTGATGATAAAAACATAGGCAGAAGTCGGTATACCGGTCTGCCGGCTCAAAAACAATCCGATACCGGAAGTACCGCCGGTGATCAGGCCGGAACCGGATACAAATAAAACAAATCCGGCTGCGTCCAAGATATTTCCTATCAGGATCATGAGTAATCGAAGCAATTCTTTAGATTTCCTATTCATGTTACGTCCCTTTCTTTACTATATGTGAAAAAATGCTATGGTTTCCCACACGTTTGCTATTATATGACAAAAGTGTACAAAATAACAATAGCAGAACAAACATTCGATTTTTCTGTACTTTTGCCAGGCTTGATGTTATATTATAGGAAGAATGTGTGCAAACTAGATCGTCAGGAGTATGAAGGATATGAACCATTTTGAACTACATTCCCAATTTGAACCGACCGGAGATCAGCCGCAGGCGATCGCAGAACTGGTCGCAGGCTTTCGCGAGGGCAATCAGTGCCAGACCCTGCTTGGTGTGACCGGATCGGGCAAGACCTTTACCATGGCGAATGTCATACAGGAATTGAATAAACCGACCTTGATCATTGCACATAACAAGACTCTGGCAACGCAGTTATATGGAGAGTTCAAAGAATTTTTCCCCAAGAATGCGGTGGAGTATTTTGTATCCTATTATGATTATTATCAGCCGGAGGCATATGTGCCTTCGACCGATACCTATATTGCCAAGGATTCTTCCATCAACGATGAGATCGACAAACTGCGTCTGTCGGCTACGGCAGCCCTGACAGAGCGGCGCGATGTCATCATCATATCCTCGGTATCCTGCATTTATGGTATTGGTAGTCCGGATGACTATCAGAATATGATGGTCTCTCTGCGCCCGGGGGACGAGAAGGATCGGGACAAGGTGATCCGGCAACTGGTGGATATGCAGTATATGCGCAACGATATGGATTTTACCCGTGGTACTTTTCGGGTGCGCGGAGATGTGCTTGAGATTATTCCGGCGGATACCTCGGATTATGCCTATCGTGTGGAGTTTTTCGGGGATGAGATTGATCGTATCACGGAATTGGATGCCCTTACGATGGAAGTACGGTGTGAGATGAATCATGTCGCTATTTTCCCTGCATCCCATTATGTCGTTCCGCAGGACAAGATCAACAAAGCCTGTGTAGAGATCGAGGAAGAATTAGAGGAGCGCGTGCGCTTTTTTAAGGGCGAGGACAAACTGATCGAGGCGCAGCGTATTGCGGAGCGTACCAACTTTGATGTGGAGATGCTGCGTGAGACAGGATTTTGCAGCGGGATTGAGAATTATTCCCGCCATCTGACCAATCAAAAGCCGGGAGAACCGCCACAGTGTCTTTTGGATTATTTTAAGGACGATTTCCTTATTATTGTGGATGAGTCCCATATCACCCTGCCACAGGTGCGTGGTATGTATGCCGGAGACCGGGCGCGAAAGACGACTCTGGTAGATTATGGTTTCCGCCTGCCGTCGGCGCTGGACAACCGCCCTCTGAATTTTTCGGAGTTTGAGTCCAAGATCGATCAGATCCTCTTTGTGTCGGCGACACCGGCAGAGTATGAGGAAGAGCACGAGATGCTGCGTGCGGAACAGGTCATCCGCCCGACCGGTCTTTTGGATCCGGAGGTAGAGGTGCGTCCGATCGAGGGACAGATCGATGACCTGATCGGAGAGATCCGCAAGGAGACAGCACAGCATAATAAGGTGCTGATCACCACACTGACCAAGCGTATGGCGGAGGACCTGACCGATTATATGGCAGAACTCGGCATCCGCGTCAAATATATGCATTCGGATATTGATACCATGGAGCGTGCAGAGATCATACGAGACCTGCGTCTGGATGTCTTTGATGTCCTGGTCGGCATTAATCTGCTCCGTGAGGGACTGGATATCCCGGAGATCACACTTGTGGCAATCTTGGATGCGGACAAGGAAGGTTTCCTGCGTTCCGAGCGATCCCTGATCCAGACCATTGGCCGCGCCGCGCGAAATTCGTCCGGTCACGTTATCATGTATGCGGATAAGATCACGGATTCCATGCGGCTGGCACTGGATGAGACAGCCAGACGTAGGCAGATCCAGCAGGCTTACAATGAGGAACACGGCATTACACCGCAGACCATACAGAAATCGGTGCGCGATCTGATCAGCATTTCCAAAGAGGTTGCTAAGGAAGAGATACAGTTTGAACGTGATGCGGAAGAGATGGATCGCGAAGAACTGGAAAAACATATCGGTCAGATCAAAAAGAAGATGGAAAAGGCTGCGGCAGAACTTAACTTTGAGGCGGCAGCGGAATATCGCGATCGCCTGATCGAACTGAAAAATATGCTGCAGGATATGTAGTGATCCCATATTAAGATAGAGATAAGATAGAGGTTTAGGATAATGAAGGATACAAGAAAATACATCAAGATCAGAGGAGCCAACGTGCACAATCTCAAAAATATCAGTCTGGATATTCCGAGAGATTCCTTTACGGTATTGACCGGACTCAGTGGTTCGGGAAAGTCGTCACTGGCTTTTGATACCATTTTTGCAGAGGGACAGAGGCGCTATATGGAGTCTTTGTCTTCCTATTCCAGACAGTTTTTGGGACAGATGGAGAAGCCGGACGTGGAAAAGATCGAGGGGTTGCCGCCGGCGATCTCCATAGACCAGAAATCGACCAACCACAACCCACGTTCCACGGTAGGGACGGTTACGGAAATCTATGATTATTTTCGTCTGCTCTATGCGCGTATCGGTACTCCGCATTGTCCAAAGTGTGGACGGGAGATCCGAAAGCAGACCGTCGATCAGATGGTCGACCGCATCATGGCTTTGCCTGAACGTACCAAGATCCAGTTGCTGGCGCCGGTTGTGCGCGGGCGAAAAGGAACCCATGAAAAACTCTTTGCCAAGGCGAAAAAGAGCGGTTATGTGCGTGTGATCGCGGATGGCAATTTATATGATCTGTCGGAAGATATTGTTCTGGAAAAGAACATCAAGCACAATATCCAGATCGTAGTCGATCGTCTGGTGGTCAAGGAGGGGATTGAGAAGCGCCTGACCGATTCGATCGAAAATATCCTGCACCTGACCTCTGGCTTGGTCGAAGTGGATGTCATCGATGGTGAGAACTTTATGATGTCCGAAGGTTTTGCCTGCCCGGACTGTGGAATCAGTGTAGATGAGGTAGAACCTCGTAGTTTCTCTTTCAACAATCCCTTTGGAGCCTGCCCGGAATGTTTCGGACTGGGCTTTAAGATGGAATTTGATGAGGATCTGATGATCCCGGACAAGCGTCTGAGTTTTAATGAGGGCTGTGTCACGGTCATGGGATGGCAGTCGGCATCCGACAAAAAGAGTTTTACCCATGCGATCCTGGTCGCTTTGGCAAAAGAATACGGTTTTTCTCTGGATACCCCTTACAAAGACCTGCCGGAGGAGATACGTCATCAGTTTATCTATGGATTTGACCGTACGGTACCGGTACATTATAAGGGACAGCGTGGAGAGGGTGTTTATGACATCTGTTTTGAAGGACTGATCGCCAATGTGAACCGCCGTTATCGTGAGACACATTCCGAGACCATGAAAAAGGAATACGAGGAATTCATGTATATCTGTAAGTGCCCGCTGTGTAAGGGACAGCGTCTGAAAAAGTCCTCTCTGGCGGTCACCGTAGCAGACAAGAATATTTTTGAGATGACGGAACTGCCGATCCGCGACTTGCAGGTGTTCTTACAGGATATGCAGTTGAGCGACCAGCAGGAAAAGATCGGACACCAGATCTTAAAGGAGATCCGGGGACGCGTTGGCTTTCTGGTGGACGTGGGATTGGACTATCTATCCTTATCCAGAGCGACCGGTACCCTTTCCGGTGGAGAGGCACAGCGTATCCGCCTAGCGACCCAGATCGGTTCCGGTCTGGTGGGCGTCGCCTATATCTTGGACGAACCGAGTATCGGCCTTCACCAAAAGGATAATGACAAACTTCTGGCATCCTTAAAAGGTCTGCGTGACCTGGGCAATACCCTGATCGTGGTCGAACATGACGAGGATACCATGCTGGCGGCAGATTGTCTGGTGGATATCGGACCGGGGGCAGGCAAACATGGCGGAGAGGTCGTAGCCATCGGTACGCCGGAGGAAGTTATGGCAAATCCGAATTCGATCACCGGGGCATATCTGAGTGGAAAAAAGACCATTCCGGTGCCAAAGGAAAGGCGGCAGCCGACAGGCTATCTGACCATCCGTGGGGCAAAAGAGAACAACCTAAAGAATATTGATGTGCAGATACCGCTGGGCGTGATGACCTGTATCACCGGTGTGTCCGGTTCGGGAAAGAGTTCGCTTACCAATGAGATCCTATACAAGCGGCTGGCAAAAGAACTGAACCGCGCCCACAAGGTGCCGGGCAAGCATGATGATATTGAGGGAATCGACCAGTTGGATAAGATCATTGATATTGATCAGTCGCCGATCGGACGGACACCGCGATCCAATCCGGCGACCTATACCGGTGTGTTTGATATGATCCGCGACCTCTTTGCGGCGACGGCAGATGCCAAGGCACGCGGTTACAGCAAGGGACGTTTCAGTTTCAATGTCAAGGGCGGACGCTGTGAGGCATGTTCCGGAGACGGTATCATCAAGATCGAAATGCATTTCCTGCCGGATGTCTATGTGCCGTGCGAGGTATGCGGGGGTAAGCGCTACAATCGCGAAACCCTGGAGGTTAAGTACAAGGGCAAGTCTATCTATGATGTTTTGGATATGACGGTAGAAGAAGCCTTACACTTCTTTGAACATGTGCCGTCTATCCATCGTAAGATCCAGACCCTTTATGATGTAGGCTTATCCTATGTCAAATTGGGCCAGCCGTCCACAACGCTTTCCGGTGGAGAGGCGCAGCGTATCAAACTGGCGACCGAACTCAGCCGCAGGAGTACAGGACGTACCATCTATGTACTGGATGAGCCGACCACGGGACTTCATTTTGATGACGTCAACAAACTCGTCACCATCCTGCGAAAGTTATCCGAGGGTGGCAACACGGTGGTCGTTATCGAGCACAATCTGGATGTGATCAAGACGGCAGATTATATTATTGATATGGGACCGGATGGCGGAGACCGCGGAGGTAGGGTTGTAGCCTGTGGCACACCGGAGGAGGTGGCAAAGCATCCGACTTCATATACGGGACAATATGTAAAACGCTATCTGGAAGCGGACAAGAAACATTCATAAGGGAAAAGAAAAAGGAATCGCAAAAGCGATTCCTTTATTTTTGGGGAGTGCTCCGGAAGCAAAGCCTCCGGAGCTGAGTTATGAAAAATATATTAGCACTATTTGCTAGTACGGTTATTATAATATCCAAGAAATGTGTCCATTGTGTGAAAAAAGAATAAAAAATTAAAAATAAACATAAAGATTTCTTTAAGGTTATCTTCAGAAAAAATTCATTGAAAAATGGTAACATTTGTATATAATTGAAATTAGAATGCAAAACTATCATTAGGTGGATTAGGTTCACGTTTTATATACAAACTGAAAGGAGAAACAGTATGGTTTCAAGTGATATCGGAATTGATTTGGGTACAGCCAGCATCCTGGTTTACGTTAGAGGAAAAGGTGTTGTATTAAAGGAGCCGTCCGTTGTGGCTTTCGATAGAGATACCAACAAGATCAAGGCGATCGGCGAAGAAGCACGTCTGATGTTGGGTAGAACACCGGGCAATATCGTAGC
>CAVLBP010000069.1:0-12397 GCA_963661325.1 bacterium | reverse complement strand
TCAGCCGTTCTTCTGCACTGGCTTCCAAGGCAACCGGTTATCCGATCGCCAAGGTGGCTGCAAAGATCGCATTAGGCTATACATTGGATGAGATCACCAATGCTATTACCGGCAAGACCTATGCATCCTTTGAGCCGATGCTTGACTACTGCGTTGTCAAGATCCCGCGTCTGCCATTTGATAAGTTCATCACGGCAAAGCGTACCTTAACGACACAGATGAAGGCGACCGGTGAGGTCATGAGTATCTGCAACAACTTTGAGGGCGCCCTGATGAAGGCGATCCGTTCCTTGGAGCAGCATGTAGACTCTCTTATGAGTTATGACTTTACGGGACTTGGCGACGAAGAACTGGAAGACCAGTTACACGTCGTAGACGACAGAAGGATCTATGTGATCGCAGAGGCACTGCGCAGAGGCATTTCCTACGACCACATTCATGATATTACCAAGATTGATATCTGGTTCATCGACAAGATCGCTATTCTGGTCGAGATGGAAAAAAAGTTAAAGAGCGAAGAACTGACACCGGAACTCTTAAAAGAGGCAAAGCGTATCGAGTTCCCGGATAATGTCATTGCAGATCTGACCGGCAAGGCCAAAGAAGAGATCCGCCAGATGCGCTATGACAATGATATCATCGCTGCATTTAAGATGGTTGATACCTGTGCGGCAGAGTTTGAGGCGAGCACACCATATTATTACTCCGTATTTGGCAGCCAGAATGAGGCAGTAGAGACCAATCCGAAGAAAAAGGTACTCGTGCTTGGATCCGGTCCGATCCGTATCGGACAGGGTATCGAGTTTGACTATTGCTCCGTACATTCTACCTGGGCATTTGCCAAGGAAGGTTATGAGACCATTATCGTAAACAACAATCCGGAGACGGTTTCTACAGACTTTGATATTGCGGACAAACTCTACTTTGAGCCGTTGACCGAGGAAGATGTAGAAAATATCGTCCGTTTTGAAAAGCCGGACGGAGCCGTTGTCCAGTTCGGTGGACAGACTGCTATCAAACTGACCGAAGCCTTGATGAAGATGGGCGTTACCATCTTGGGAACCAAGGCAGAGGATGTTGATGCTGCAGAGGACAGAGAACTCTTTGACGAGATCCTGGAAAAGACCGGTATTCCGAGAGCATCCGGTGGAACGGTATTTACCGCAGAGGAGGCAAAGAAAGTTGCCAATGAGATCGGCTATCCGGTTCTGGTACGTCCTTCCTATGTATTGGGCGGACAGGGCATGCAGATCGCTTTCAATGATGATGAAGTGGACGAGTTCATGGAGATCATCAACCGTATCGCACAGGATCATCCGATCCTGGTAGATAAATATTTACAGGGTAAGGAGATCGAAGTTGATGCCGTATGCGACGGCACAGACATTTTGATCCCTGGTATCATGGAACATATCGAGCGTACCGGTGTCCATTCCGGAGATAGTATCTCTGTATATCCGGCACACACGATCAGCGATGCCATCAAGAAAAAGATTACCGATTATACCGAGAAACTGGCACAGGCACTGCATGTCGTTGGTCTGATCAATATCCAGTTTATCGTTATGAATGATGAGGTATATGTGATCGAGGTCAATCCGAGATCTTCCCGTACCGTACCATATATCAGCAAGGTTACCGGTATTCCGATCGTGGATCTGGCAACTAAGGTTATCATCGGCAACACCTTAAAGGGCATGGGATATACGCCGGGCTTGCAGCCGGAAGCAGAGTATGTGGCAGTCAAGATGCCGGTATTCTCCTTTGAAAAACTGCGTGGTGCAGAGATTTCCTTAGGACCGGAAATGAAGTCAACAGGTGAGTGTCTGGGTATCGCAAAGACCTTTGATGAGGCTCTTTATAAGGCATTCCTTGGTGCAGGAATCGTACTTCCAAAGTACAAGCAGATGATCATGACAGTAAAGGATGCAGATAAGCCGGAAGCCGTAGGCGTGGCAAAACGTTTTGCAGCCTTGGGTTACAAGATCTATGCGACCAGAAGTACTGCCAAGTATTTGCAGGAGCATGGCGTAGATGCACTCTGGGTCAACAAGATCACCCAGGAATCACCGAATGTCATGGACCTGATCTTAGGTCACAGGATCGACCTTGTCATCGACACACCGACACAGGGTCACGGCGACAAGACCCGTGACGGATTCCTGATCCGTCGAAATGCGATCGAGACAGGGGTACACTGTATCACGGCAATGGATACGGCAAATGCACTGGCAACCAGTCTGGAATCCGCAACAGATGAATTTACCTTAGTGGATATTGCAAAAGTAAAAAATATTTAAGAATTTAATATTTTGATTTGTATTGCGAAACTGCTTTCTTTTGTTTACCATGGAAAGTAGTTTCGCTTTTTTACGGCGAAGAGGAAAAAGAATGAGGAAGATTTTATGAAGATAGGAGAATATTTAAAGAAACATACATTAGTCTGTGATGGGGCAATGGGCACCTATTATGCCGGGCTCTATCATGATGAGACACTGGTAGAGCGGGAGAATTTTGAACACCCGGACCGGATCGCGGACATCCATAAGGCATATTTAAAAAGCGGTGCCAGACTTTTGCGCACCAATACCTTTGCGTCCAATTCCAATTTTTTTACATCCATAGAGGAGATCGAAAATAACATCATGGTCGCCTGCCAGATCGCAAAGAAGGCGGTGGACGACTTTTATCAGGAGGAGAAAAAGACGGCGGATACCTATCCTGTCTTTGTTGCCGCAGATATCGGTACGATCTATGATCTGGAGCAAAAGGAGGACGGTCAGGTTCTGGAGGAATACCACCAGATCGTGGATACCTTTTTACAGGCGGGGATTGACATTTTTTGGCTGGAGACGCAGGCGGATGTCTATTATCTGAAACGTCTGCTTTCCTATATCAAGGAAAAGGCACCACAGGCTTATGTCATGGTCTCTTTTTCCATGGATAAGACTGAGTACACCAAAGCGGGACTCAAGTTTGACCGCATGGTGCGTCTGATGAACGAGATGGACGCAGTGGATGCCTATGGACTCAACTGTGGCATGGAAGCCGCCCATATGTATCAACTCCTAAAAAATGTGACTTTTCCGTCCGACAAACCTTTCATTGCCGTGCCGAATGCCGGTTATCCTTATCTTTTGCGGGGCAAGACCATTTATGGAAAGAATGAGCCTTATTTCCGTAAGATGCTGGAAAAGATCGCGGATCTGGGGATCGATATTGTCGGCGGCTGCTGTGGTACGACACCGGATTATCTGATGGATCTGGCGGAGAAGATCTCTTTGGCTGAGAAAAAGCAAAAAGAAGTGGGAGTCTGGGATGCGCCGGCGATTTCCCGAACAGAATCTGAATTCTGGAAAAAGTTGCAGGCGGGAGAAAAGCCTTTTGTGGTAGAACTGGATCCACCTTCGGATCTGAAAGTGGATAAATTATTTGATGGGGCAAGGATGTTACAGGAGCATCGGGTAGATCTGCTGACCTTATCCGATTCTCCTATGGCACGCAGCCGTATGGATGCTTCCCTTTTGGGCAGCAGGATCCAGCGGGAAACCGGCATTTACGTTATGCCGCATATGTCTTGTAGGGATCGCAATGTCATATCTTTGCGCGGTACGATGCTTGGTGATTATATCAATGATCTCAAACATTTTTTGATTGTGACAGGTGACCCGGTTGCACAGAATGACCGCAGTGCGATCACCCAGGTCTTTGATTACAATTCCATCAAATTCATGGGGCTTTTGCAGGAGATGAACGAGGATCAGTTTCGGCAGGATCGTGTCGTTTATGGCGGCGCCTTGAATTATCATGGTGTCGGTGTGGATGCGATCGCAAGACGGATGAAACTAAAGATGGAACATGGCTGTAACTTTTTTTTAACACAGCCGATCTATAGTGATTCTGATGTGGAACGTATCAAGGATCTCAAGGAGCGCACGGGTGCCAAGATCATCGGCGGCATCATGCCGCTTGTCAGTCGGAAAAATGCACTCTTTATTGCCAATGAAATGCCGGGCATGCATGTGCCGCAGGAAATCCTGGATTGCTATGAAGAGGGTATGAGCCGGGAAGAATACGAAGAGGTGGCGATCCGCGTGTCAGTCGAGATTGCAAGAAAACTATCGCCGATCGTGGACGGTTACTACTTTATGACGCCATTTAACCGCGTAGGTCTGATCTGCAATATCATAGACCGTGTGCGTGAGGAAAGTTTATAAAAGAGGTGAAAGCATGAAATTTTTATTTCAGAATTTATGGGAGCGAAAAAAAGCAGTTTTTCTGGTCATTGTGCTCTTGATCTTACAGGCACTTTGTGAACTGTCACTCCCGAATTATACAGCAAATATCGTGGACGTGGGGATCCAGCAGAACGGTGTGGATTCGGTTGCCATGAAAGAGATAAGTCAGGAGACCTATGACTGGCTGGTGGCTTTTATGGATGAAGATGAGATTACTTATCTGGATGCCTGCTACGAAAAATCCGGGGATACTTATGTCTTAAAGGATGATGTATCTTCGGATAAAGATAAGAAAGCAAAACTGGAAAAGACTTTGCAGGAACCGCTGGTCATGACCTATTTTATGGAATATGGCATGACAGATGCGGCGGATGCCGACTTTCTCAATACACTGGGAGATACCATGACAGACCAGATGTCGGTTGCTATGGTAGAAAAGGAATACGAGGCACTGGGCTATGATATGCACCAGATGCAGATGGATTATCTTTTGCATACCGGCGGTATTATGATCCTGATGACACTGGGGATGCTAGGGGCAGCCATTCTGCTTGGCTTTGTCTCTGCAAGAACCGCAGCCGATATCGGACGTAGTCTGCGAAAAAAGGTATATACCAGTGTCATTTCCTATTCGGGAAAGGAGATCGACCAGTTCTCTACCGCATCTTTGATCACACGTTGTACCAACGATATCCAGCAGGTACAGATGGTCGAGGTCATGCTGCTGCGTATGGTCTTGTACGCACCGGTGCTTGCCATTGGCGGTATTGTCATGGTGGCGCGTACGGATACTTCTATGAGTTGGATCATATTTGTGGCAGTTGCCGTGATCGTCAGTGTGGTTCTGGTCTTGATGAAATTTTCTATGCCAAAATTTAAAATGATGCAGAAACTGGTCGACCGCATGAATCTGGTATCCAGAGAGATCCTGACCGGTATCCCGGTCATTCGTGCCTTCTCCAGAGAGGAGCATGAAAAGGAGCGTTTCAAGGATGCCAATACAGCATTGATGGAGACCCAGTTATACACCAGCCGCATGATGGCTTGGATGATGCCGATCATGATGCTTATTATGAACTGTATCACGGTTGCTGTGGTATGGTTTGGGGCAAAGGGCATTTCAGCAGGACAGATGCAGGTCGGTGATATGATGGCATTTATCACATATGCTATGGTCATTGTCATGTCCTTCTTATTGCTTACCATGATGTCGATCATGCTGCCGCGTGCCGGTGTTGCCGCAGAGCGTATCCAGGAAGTGATCGGAACCGAGTCCTCTATTGAGGATGCCGACGTAGTAGCAGATGATCAGATGGGGCAGATCCGGGGGCAGGTGGCTTTCCATGATGTTAGTTTTGCCTACCCGAATGCCAAGAGCAATGTTCTTGACCATTTGGATTTTGTGGCAGAACCGGGCAAGACGACTGCCATTATCGGAAGTACCGGCTGTGGCAAGTCGACCCTTTTAAATCTCATACCGCGTCTTTATGATGTGACCGGTGGTTCCATTACCTTAGATGGTGTGGACATCCGGAAAATTTCACAGAAAAAACTGCGTGATGCCATTGGTTATGTACCGCAGAAGGCTGTCCTCTTTTCCGGGGATATCCGTTCCAATATCAAGTATGCGGATGAGACGATATCGGATGAACTGATGGAAAAGGCAGCCGCTATCGCACAGGCGACCGAGTTTGTTGAGGAAAAAGAAAAGAAGTACGACAGTCATATTTCACAGGGCGGATCCAATGTGTCCGGTGGACAGAAGCAGCGTCTTTCCATTGCGCGTGCCATCGCCAAAGATCCAAAGATCTATCTTTTTGATGATAGTTTTTCGGCCTTGGATTTTAAGACAGATAAAGCCTTGCGGGAAGCCTTGTTTGCACATGCCAAGGATGCGACTATCCTGATCGTGGCACAGCGTATCAGCACGATCTTACATGCGGACCAGATCTTGGTCTTAGATGATGGAAAGATCGTTGGCAAGGGGACACACCAGGAACTCTTAAGAAACTGTCAGGCATATCAGGAGATCGCTGCCTCCCAGTTGAGTGCGCAGGAGATCGAAAAGACGAAAGGAGGTCTGGCATAATGAGTGAAGCAAATGAAAGAGCAAAAGCACCTCGTCGTCATCATGGCCCTATGGGCGGAGGCCCGGGCAGACCGGTAGAAAAGGCAAAAGACTTTAAGGGAACATTGCGCAAACTTTTAAAATATCTGAGCGTTTATAAAGTGGGAATCGGTATTGTGATCTTTTTTGCCATCCTAAGCACCATTTTTAATGTCATCGGACCAAAAGTTTTAAGTCTGGCAACGACAGAACTTTTCAACGGACTGGTGGCAAAGATCCAGGGAACCGGCAGCATCCGTTTTGATGTGATCGGAAAGATCCTTCTGATATTGCTTGGCATTTATCTTTTCAGTGCCCTGATGAGTTTTGCCCAGGGCTATATCATGGCAGGGGTAGCGCAGAAGATGACATTTCGTATGCGTTCTGAGATCTCCGAGAAGATCCACCGCCTGCCGATGGCATATTTTGAGTCCAAGACCGTGGGAGAGATCCTTTCCCGCATTACCAATGATGTTGATACCTTAGGACAGAGCATGAACCAGAGTATCACCCAGGTCATTACCTCTGTGACGACCATGATCGGTGTTTTAGTCATGATGTTATCCATCAGCCCGTTGATGACCCTGATCGCCCTTGTGATCCTGCCGATCTCTTTAGGACTGGTCATGCTGATCGTAAATTTTTCGCAAAAATACTTCATCGCTCAGCAGAGAACTCTGGGTGAGATCAACGGACAGGTGGAGGAGACTTTTGCCGGGCAGAGCATTGTAAAGGTATACAATAAAGAGGAAGATGTGCTGGCGGATTTTAACGCCAAGAATGAAGAACTTTACAATTCCGCATGGAAATCCCAGTTTTTGTCCGGGCTTATGCAGCCGGTCATGACCTTTGTAGGAAATCTCGGTTATGTTGCCGTTGCGATCGTGGGGAGTGTGCTTGCCGTAGCCGGAAGCATTACAGTCGGCGATATTCAGGCATTTATCCAATATGTAAAGAACTTTACCCAGCCGATCCAGCAGATGGCAAATGTATCCAACCTCTTGCAGTCTACGGTTGCAGCGGCAGAGCGTGTCTTTGAATTTTTGGAAGAGACAGAAGAAGTGGAGACGGAAAATCCGCTTGTCATGGATAAGGTAGAAGGAGCCGTTTCTTTTGAACATGTAAAATTTGGTTACGATGCAGACAAGATCATCATCCACGATTTCTCCTGTCAGGTAAAACCGGGGCAGATGGTGGCGATCGTAGGACCGACCGGAGCCGGAAAGACGACCATGGTCAAACTCTTGATGCGTTTTTATGATGTAAACGACGGCTGTATCAAGATTGACAGACAGGATATCCGTTCTTTTGGTCGCAGCAATCTGCGCGAGCATTTTGGTATGGTCTTGCAGGACACCTGGCTCTTTAAGGGCAGTATCATGGAAAATATCCGCTACGGAAAATTGGATGCGACGGATGAAGAAGTTATGGCGGCTGCCAAGGCTGCCCATGCCCATCACTTTATCGAGACCCTGCCGGGCGGTTACGATTTTGTTTTAAATGAGGAGGCAAGCAATGTTTCCCAGGGACAAAGGCAGCTGCTCACCATTGCCAGATCCATTCTTGCTGACAATCCGATCCTGATTTTAGACGAGGCGACCAGTTCGGTAGATACCAGAACGGAACAGCGCATCCAGAAGGCTATGAACCATCTGATGCAGGGCAGAACCAGTTTCGTGATCGCCCATAGGCTTTCGACCATCAAGGATGCAGATCTGATCCTTGTCATGAAGGATGGGGACATCATCGAGCAGGGCAGCCACGAAGAACTGATCGCTAAAAATGGATTCTATGCAGAACTATATAATAGTCAATTTGAAGAAGTGGGGTAGCGTTTTGCGTGTATGCATAATTATACATGAATATATAATGTATTTTCCTGTACAATCTTGTGAAAAACGTGCTATACTTTACACAGATAATTTTTGGCACTGGAGGGAAGAAAATGGAACTTTTAAAACAACAAATGATAGAAAAAAACCGTATCGCCTGTATTGTGGCGACTATTGTTGCAGGACTCGAGACTTTGCTCGCTTTGGCAAGTTTTACGCAGAGCAGTACCAATATTATGTTTGCAATTTTGCGTACTCTTGTTTGTGTGGGAGCATTGGTGATCCTGCAGATTTCTTATCACAGAAACAGATCAGGAGATGGATTTGAAAAAATATGCATTATTACTCTGATTATTGCGTATGCTGTATATTCGCTTACGGTCAAGCGTATTGATATGTATGCCTTTATGTTTCCAATCATGTTTACCACGATCGTATATATGCATCCGAAGTGGGTTATGATCAGTGGTCTGGCCTTTAGTATTGTCAATGCTATCAAGGTGCCAATCTGTGTAATGACCTATCATGATGAGGAGATGTTTGCGACAAGTGTCGTACAATTGATCTTTGCCGTTGCTGTTACCATCGTGGCATATCTTATTGTTAAAATGCTCCAAAAACATCATGAAGAAGACAAGGATGAAGTGGAGACCCGAGCAAAAGAACAGCAGACGGTTGCGGAAAATGTGATTCGTATGTCAGACCAGCTGGTACAGATGTTCCAGCAGGCCAAGGAAAAAGCAGAACTTTTGACGGAGAGCATGGAGACCAGCAATGGATCGGTACAGGAGATTTCCTTGGGCGTCAAATCGACGGCACAGGCGATAGAACAACAGACTATGATGACAAGCGATATCCAGAATAGTCTTGAGAAAGCAGGAAATGGTACAGATCACATGAAGGAAGCTGTGGAAATTTCTGCATCTACGGTCAAAGAAGGAGCCAAACTGATCGAAGACCTGCGTGAGCAGGCCAATGGCACAGCGGAGATCAACCGTCAGACAAGAGAGACAACGGAAGAACTCAACAACCGCATTAAAGAGGTAGAGGTTATCATTGGTACGATCTTAAATATTTCCGATCAGACCAATCTTCTGGCATTGAATGCGTCTATTGAGGCTGCCAGAGCAGGGGAAGCAGGAAAGGGATTTGCTGTAGTAGCAGATGAGATACGCACCCTGTCCGAAGAGACGAAGGAATCAACAGGCAAGATTACAGATATTATCGAAAAACTGACGGTAAATGTAGAAGAGGCCTCAGAAAACATGAGGAAATCTACAGAATCCGTAGAAAATCAGAATGATATGATCGCAACGACTGCGGATAACTTTAAGACCATTGAGGAAAAAATGGAGGAAGTATATGCAGATATTCAGAGTTTGAGCAGTGAGGTAAGCGAGATACTGGCCTCTAACAGTCAGATCAGCGACAGTATCAGTGATCTGTCTGCAACAAGTGAAGAAGTTGCGGCGTCATCTGAGAGTTGTGCGAATGTCTTCGAACAAAGTGTGACAGATCTTGACGTGCTTAACGATCAATTGACGGAAATTTATAATATTTCCGAAGAGTTAAAACAAATGGTAGAAAAGGAAAACAACATTATCACGACAGAATAATGTAGGGAATAAACAGGAATGACCAGACAGGAATTACAGGATCTTTTTCAAAAAGGACCGATCATATTAGATGGAGCGACAGGATCCAACCTCATGGCAAAGGGTATGCCGATGGGGGTCTGTCCGGAGGACTGGATCTATCATCATAAGGATGCCATTGTATCCTTACAAAAAGCATATGTAGAAGCCGGTACACAGATTCTGTATGCACCGACTTTTACTGCCAATCGGATCAAGTTGGCGGAGTATGGGATGGAAGATCGGCTGGAAGAACTGAATCGCGCCATGGTGCGTTTTAGCCGCGAGGCAGCTGGGGGTCAGGCATACGTTGCCGGAGACCTTACCATGACAGGCAGACAGTTGTATCCGGTCGGCGATCTCATTTTTGAAGATCTTGTGGATGTCTATAAGGAGCAGATTCGCGCCATCTTAAAGGAGGGCGTGGATCTCTTTGTCATTGAGACTATGATGAGTTTACAAGAGTGCCGTGCGGCACTTTTGGCAGTTAAGGAGACTTGTGACCTGCCGGTTATGATCTCTTTGACTTATAATGAGGATGGCAGGACTTTGTATGGTACGGCACCGGAGATCGCCATGGTCGTTTTGGAGCATATGGGAGCGGATATTGTCGGCGTGAACTGTTCGACCGGACCGCTTGCCATGATTCCTTTGGTAAAGGCTATGCTTCCTTATGCGGATATTCCGATCATGGTCAAGCCAAATGCCGGTATGCCGGAACTGGAAAACGGAGAGACGGTCTATAAGATGACGCCGGAAGACTTTGCGGATGCCTGCGAACAATTAGTAGATGCCGGAGCGGCAGTTGTGGGCGGCTGCTGCGGTACCAGACCGGACCATATCAAGGCACTGGCAGACCGTATGCGTGACAAGAAAGCGGCACCGATTGTAAAGAAGAACCGACCGGTGCTGACCTCGGAGCGAGGCTTTGTGGAAGTGACGCTGGATGGTGGCTTTAAGGTCGTGGGAGAGCGTATCAATCCGACCGGAAAAAAGGCATTGCAGGAAGAATTGCGGTCAGGCAGTATGCAGATGGTACGCCAATTTGCCAGAGATCAGGAGATCGCCGGGGCAGCCATCTTAGACGTTAATATGGGAACCAACGGTATCGACGAAAAAGCGACCATGCTGGATGCCATCTATGAGGTGACATCCACGGTAGACCTGCCGCTTTCCATCGATACTTCTTATGTAGATGTCATGGAGGCAGCCCTTCGTATCTATCCGGGACGAGCCCTCATCAATTCCATTTCCTGTGAAGCAGAAAAAATGAAAGAACTTTTGCCGATCGCCAAGAAATACGGAGCCATGTTTGTTCTCCTTCCGCTTTCACAGGCGGGATTGCCAAAGGATCTAGAGGAAAAGAAGGGACATATCGCTACTGTCTTAGAGGCAGCGCGCGCAGTAGGATTGCAGGACAATGATGCCGTAGTTGATGTTCTGGTGGCGACCGTAGGCGCCAATCCATCGGCGGCTTTGGAATGTTTTGAAACCATTTCTTATTGCAAGAATACCCTGCACCTGCCTACCATCTGTGGACTTTCCAATATTTCTTTTGGTATGCCGCAGCGTATTTTTGTCAATACAGCATTTTTGAATGTGGCTTTGTCCAAGGGACTGACCATGGCGATCGCTAATCCGTCCCAGGAACTCCTCATGTATACGGCGCTGGCTACGGATCTTTTGCTGGGCAAGGAATGGGCATCAGAGCGTTACTTGAGGACAGTACCTACGACAGCCATGAAGATGGTCGGCTCCAAGGATGTCAAGGCAGACAGTCAGACCAAAGAAGAGATCCATCATCCGATCTTTGACTGTGTGGTAAAGGGCGACAAGGAATCCATCATCCGGGAAGTAAAAAAAGAGGTGGATGGTGGAGAAGAACCATCCGCGGTGATCGAAAAATATCTGATCCCGGGCATCAATCAGGTGGGAGAGTATTACGATAACAAAAAGTATTTCCTGCCACAGTTGATCGCGGGAGCCAATGCCATGAAAGAGGCCATGGAGTATTTAGAACCCCTGCTTTTGGCAGGCAAAAAGGATGAGGCCAAGGCGACCGTTGTCATTGCGACCGTAGAGGGCGACATTCACGATATTGGCAAAAATCTGGTTGTACTCATGCTCAAGAACTATGGCTATCGTGTTTTTGACATGGGAAAGGATGTGCCGGCAGAGTCCATTGTGAAAAAAGCGGTAGAGGAGCATGCCGAGATCATCGGTCTGTCTGCACTTATGACAACGACCATGATGCGTATGAAAGATGTGGTTGACGAGGCAAAGCGTGTCGGCTGCACATCTAAGATCATCATTGGCGGTGCCTGTATCACGGAGAGTTTTGCGGAGGAGATCGGAGCAGACGGTTATTCCAAGGATGCGTCAGACTGTGTCAAACTGGTAGATTCTCTGGTTGGAGCAAAATTGTAGAAAAAGTTTGAAAAATAAAAAAATTGAAAAAATTTCTAAAAAAGTGTTGACGAAAGAGTACAAGTATAGTATATTTAATCTCGGTCGCGACGAGCGGCAATGAAATGGGATCTTAGCTCAGCTGGGAGAGCATCTGCCTTACAAGCAGAGGGTCATAGG
>CAVLBP010000068.1:0-12472 GCA_963661325.1 bacterium | reverse complement strand
GGTATAACCATTTTCTGCTGCATGCTGACAAACAACGGCTCCGACATCTCCCATGAATGACCATGGTTTGATCTCTTTTAGTCCCAGTTCCACGCACTCCTTTGTGACCTCGACCAGTTTGCGTTTCTCCGGGCTGACATCGCCGATCATAAACATACGGGAAGAATCTGAAAAATAGCCGTTCAAAATAGTAGAACAATCTACGTTGATAATATCCCCATCCTGTAAGATCACATCCTCTGACGGAATGCCATGGCATACCTGATCATTGATGGATGTGCAGACACTCTTTGGAAAACCTTCATAATTCAAAGGTGCCGGGATACCTCCCATCTCTGTCGTCACATGGTAAACAATATCATCGATCTCCTGTGTGCTCATACCGGCATGGATCTGCTTTGCCACCTCATCTAAGCAGGCAATATTGATCTTGGCACTCTCCTTGATCCCCGCGATCTGTTCCGGTGTCTTGATGATCTCATGCGGTGGTACGATATGTCCCGCTCTCTCAAAAGACGCGATCTTGTGATCGAACGCCTCATGACACTGCTTGTACTTTCTTCCGCTTCCACACCAACATGGATCATTTCTTCCGATTTTCATTTTCATCACTATCCTTTTCATCCTGACCGTTTACATAATTTACTTTGTCGTGTTTTAGGGTAATATTCCCAACCGACACACGGTCCCATATCTTATCATTGATCTCCACATCCTGTTTTGCCAGCCATTTCTTATAATAGCCGCCATTCCAGGAATAAGAGGTGTATGACCTGTCTTTTTTTGCAGCCAGGGCTGCCTGATATTTTTCTGCCAGCGCGATCCTTTGCATGGTCTCAACGATATACTCGTCCGTCACCGGAAGGTTGTCCACCTGATCATCTAAAAGATCCATCCAGAAATCCGAGATCGTATTCTCCAGACTGCGTTGTTCGGAGGCATCCAGCGTCATCCCTTCTGCCTGCGCCTTTTGATAATAAATATAATCATGGATCGCCATCTGCATGATCGTATCCTTGGCATCCTGCCGGATAAAATGACCATCCACATGGAGATTCCAGTAATCGGCTGTATTGTCGGCGTGATAGATCTGCGCCTGCTTTTCTACCTCGCGTTCCTCATAGACGACATAAAACCCCAGCCATTTCATCTGCACCGCCTGACCGTCTACCGTAAATGCCGTTTCTTCCAGACAATCCCGATAGTCCAACTGCTGACGGCTCTGCCAGGAATATACTAGACCGCAGATGACAGCCACTATGATGATCGCAATGATAATATTTCTCGCCATCCGTTTCATCTTATGCGCCTTTCTCCCCACATCCTGCCTTTGTATTATAACACACGCCGGACGGTAATGATATTATGGCAATATACAGACCGGTTATTGGTGATACCGGCAGAGGTACTCTGTGCCTCAACGATACGACCTCCTCCGGCATAGATCGCCACATGTCCTGCGTAACATACAATGTCTCCCGGCTGCATATTGTTGACACTGACTTCTTGTCCGACACTACGCCATCCGTAAGAGGTCAGACGTCCGTAATTGATGCCAAAATTCTTGAGAACATAATATACAAATCCACTACAATCTGCCCCTGTATTCGGGTCTGTTCCGCCCCATACATAAGGATAACCGACATACTGATTGGCAAAGGCTACCACGGCGCTTCCACTGACACCCGTTGTATTTGACGGATTCAGATTGCCGCCGCTATTGGTGTTGCCCCCTGTATTGCCTCCCGTATTTCCACCAGTGGTTCCACTGTTGGAATTATTGGAGTTGTTGGTATTGTTGGTCAATGCCGCCAACTGACGCTGGCGTTCCAGTTCTGCCTGTCTGGCTGCCAGAGCCTTGGCATCGGCAAGTTCTGACTTGATGTCCGCCATCTCCCCCTGCTTTTCTGAGATCATGGCATTTAACTGTGCCTGCTGGTTGGCAAGTTGGGTCTTGCTCGCCTCTAAGGAAGCCTTTTCCTCCTCCAAAGAAGCCTTGAGATCTTCTACCTCATCCTTTGCCGCCTGATAATTGCCAAGAACGGTACGATCATAGGTATAGACCGCATTGATATTTTCCAGACGGTTCAAAAAGTCCGAAATACTGCCGGACTCCAAAAGAACCGTCATGATATTTTCATCACTGTTCTCGTACATATACTGGATACGGACTTTCATGGAAGCATACTGCTGGTCTACGGCTGCCTGTGCCTCGGCAAGGGTAGCCTCAGCATCGGCGATCTCCTGCGTCTTGCTGGAGATCTGGGATTCCAGATCCGTCATTTCCGTAACTAAAGAAACCATGTCTGCATCCAGTCCGTTCAATTCTGACTGGATACTGTTTTGCTCTTCCTCGATCTCGGAGATACTGCGGACAGCGCTCACCTGCATAGGACGCGCAAGAAGCATGGATCCTGCCAAACATACCGCCAAGGCTCCCCGTCCCCATTTATGTAAAGTAATTTTTCTCATGTGCACCTCATTTGTTCTTATGCTTGCGCCTCTTTCCATTCTTTTACAGACGCAGTGTTCCTTATATTATAATAGAAAAAAGCGCAAGCATTTGCAACCGGAAAATACTAGAAAACCATCTTAAGACATCAGATAAATATGTTTCATCACCAAGAGTTTTTGTCCTCTCTGCAAGGTCTCCTGCGTCAGATCGTTGGTTTCCATCAATTCCTGTCTGGTCGTGTGAAAATGTTTGGCGATCGACCACAGATCATCCCCCTCCTGCACGACATAGCCAATCATGCCGGGTTCTTTCTGTAATTTTTCCAGATCCAAAGGCTCTTCCACCAGATCATCCGGAATCTGTATACGATTGCGACCAAATGCCATAAGGCTTACCTGGATCTCCACCCGGCATTGCAGTGCCATAGCATCCGCCATGGAAGACTGGGTACGGTAGATCCTTGCCTCTGCATCTATATAATCTCCCTCACAGACATTTCCGGCTTCCATCTCCCCGGCAAAGGGGATCGTCATGCGTTCATTGGCAAAAGGCTGGGTCTCGTCTGCTGTCGCATATAGGACTTCCACCTCGCAGACGCCCTTGATCGCAATATTTCCTCCCTGCAAATGCACTTCCTGCAAATGTACCTGGCTCTGTGTATCACACAGGTAAAGCACTTCTTTTCCAGCACTGATCTCCTGCCGCCCCTCGGCTGTAAAAAGTGCTTCATTTTTCATTGCCACCTGCCAGAGTTCTTCCTCATGGCGATGCACATGCAGTTCTCTTGCCATGCAATAGGCATCCTGTAAAAGGGCAACCTCTTCTTCCTGCCAGATAAAGAGTTCTACTTCCATGCTGCATTCTGCCGCCAGATTGCGCAATTCACCATCCAGATCCTCTCGTGCTTCCAACATGGTCTGGGTCCGTACCTGTTTTACCTGAAAAAAGCCGTCCGTCGGTGGAATATCGCACTCCATCTGTGCAGAGACCGGCAGACTGGTCTCATACCAGGCATACCTTTCTTCCTGCCCTGTCTCATACAGGGCAAACAGATAAAGCATTCCGGCGATCTCCACCCCCTCATTATTCTGCCGCACACTCATCTGTTCCAGTCGGACATTCTGCCATAAAAGCATACGGATATCCGGCTTTTCCTTGGGCAGGGTCACTTCCTGTTTAAAACGCAGACGATCTCCGCGATGCTCTACATATTTTAAAATGCGCCTTTCCTCTTTTTGCACCTGATACTCCACCGGACAGTCGCAGTAGAGCGGCAGTTCTACTTCCACGCCCTCACAGATGCAGACCGTCAGATTTGCCAGCCCCCGCAGGGACAGTTTTCGTGAATTGATCACCACAACGCCCAGATCCTCCATCTGCGTTTTTACGGTCACATTCTCCGGCCGCATATTTCCTTCCACATGCAGACGTTCCGTAAAGGGAAGGGATCCATTGACCTGATCCACCAGACGTTCCCCGCCCTCTCCCTGATATAAGATAGCAAACTGCATCTTGCCTTTGACGCTTACATATTCCTCTTCCGGCACGACCTCCTCTACCACGATATTCCCATGGCTTTTGATCACATACTTGATATCCGGCTTATACTCCGGCAGATTATAATCCTCCTCTGCGATCAGTTGCGACATGACCTCGACCGGCATTTTATTTTTATGTATTACCTTTGTCTCTAACTCCATACCATTCCCACCATTTGTCGTATTTGTATATAAGATATGAGACAAAACGGATGGATATGATTATTTTCTTATTGATAAAAAACAAAAAGAACCGGACAGATCTGCCCGGTTCCCTGCTCTTATGAAATTAACATAACTTCATGCGAATCTCTTTTGTAATGATGTCCGTATAACTGAAAGATAACAACTGAGAAGGCTTCTCCTCGGTATCATCTGTCAGGATCGTAAATACGCTTGGATAGGCTTCCTGAATAATGCCTTCCTGAATGTCTACCTTGTTGCGTCCCTTATCCAGTTGAATCACGACCTTGTTGCCACACTGCTGCTTGACAGAAGCGCGTACTTTATCAAAATCTGAATGTTCCATGAACAATGTACCTCCTAACATGGTCTCGTCTTGCGAAACGCATCTGGGGTATTATATCACTTCTCAGCGTAAAAGTCAAAGACTTCCTCGTAATACGGTAACATGATGTCATAGGTCGCTGTAAAGAGTTCATGCTTGGAGTCCGGAAAACGCACCATGCGGGTATTTCCGCTATTTTTTGCAAAATACTCCTGTCCCTCCGGTCTTACCATGGTATCCCTGCCCGCCTGACAGAGCAATACCGGGATCTGTACCTTTCCGGCATCACGCGCGATCTGCTTGGTCGCCTTGATGGAAGCCCGGGTCCAGGCATAGGTCCCGCCATAACTCGTATATTGCGGCACTTGCTCACGTTGGTTGAAAATATAAGCATAGCGCGGTTCCGAAGTCGAACTGCTGGTTGCGAACACATATACATGGTCAAAACCTTTTTGTCCCGGCACATATTTTAAATCCCAGCGCAGAATCTTGGAAAGCACCATCAGCATCTTGACCAACCAGGTCGGGTTTTTGCCGAAATTCACCTGCAACATTGGGCTAGACAATACTGCCCGCTCAAAAACTTCCGGGTATTTTTCCAAAAACAGGGCTCCAATGGCACCGCCCATGGAATGTGCATACAGGAAATAGCGGTGTGTCAGGCTGTGTTTTTTTACCACCTGTTCCATAAATTCATGCATGTCCTGCACATATTCCCCGTAGTCCTTGACATAGACGCGATCCCACTCATGGATGCAATCCGCACGGTCTGAAAATCCGTGCCCCCGGTGTTCAATGAAAAAGACGGAATAGCCCATCTCATACATGTAATACATGACCTCATGGAATTTACCGGCGAATTCACAAAATCCATGTGAGATCACGATGGATGCCTTTTCCTTTGGATGGATGGCATAGTGCGTATGTATGCGCGTACCATCAAAACTGGTAAAATACTCCTCTTGCAGATGTTCTGCCACCCAAGGCTTGATCGTATCCTCAAGCCTTGCCGTAAAATCCTCATCCGGGATCAGCATCGCCTTTACGGCTGCCTTTGTTTCTTCTCTTGTCATCCCTTATCCTCCCTTGTACTTCTCCCTATATTGCCCTTATCTTATCACGAACGATTTATCTTTACAAATAAACTTTGCTTTCTTTATTGAAAGACTACCTGACCGTCCAGGATTTCTGTCTTTACCACGATATAAGGCGTTGTCTCCTTCCGGCTGACGTCTTCCCCTTCCGCCGGACCGCTGATCTGCGTTTCAAAAACAATGGTATGTTCCGTCAGATATAAGTCTTTTACACTGATATTGTAGCCGCTGCTCTCGCGCGTTCCATAGCCCTTTGCCAGATAGAGATACTGACCATCATCATAGGTCAGTTGAAACTCCTCCGTCTTGACCTGATCGATCTTTTCCTGCAATTCCTGTGGGATATGGTCAGTTCCCAGAACCGTATATTCCACATCCCGCAGTTTCTTTTCCTTGGTCTGTAAACTGCATCCTGCCGCCATCAGTAAGAGACAAAGACAGCAAATAATAAGTAAGCATCTCCGCTTCATAAATTACCCCATGGTTTTTTTCAAATTATATGCGGCGACTTTTTAAATATGAAGATTGTAATTTTGGAATATATGATTTATGATTAAGAAAAAGTTTTTGACACGGAGGGTGGTTACTATGTTACGAGCCATTATGGCATTATTATTTGCCTTTCTCTTTTTAGTCGTTGGCATTCCTGTACTTGGCATCGAATGGCTTTATGGCAAGATCAATAAAAAAGGAGCCGAATTGAGCAGTCTGCGCATTGTGCAGTGGGTCTTTTCCACGATCATCGGCATCTGCGGCACTGATGTCATCGTCAAGGGTGCAGAAAATATCCCTGCCGAGGAAGCCGTCGTCTATATTGGCAACCACCGCAGCATCTTTGATGTCGTGATCGGTTATACACACTGTCCGGGGCTGACCGGATTTATCGCCAAGGATAATCTTGAGAAAATCCCGCTCCTTCGCGTATGGATGCGCAGGCTTCATTGCCTTTTTCTGGATCGGACCAATCCCAGAGACGGTCTGCGTGTGATCCTCGCAGCCATCGATGATATCAAGCGTGGTATTTCCATCTTTGTATTCCCGGAGGGAACCCGTACCAAGACTGGTCAGATGGCACCTTTCAAAGAGGGCACTTTCAAGATCTCCACCAAGACTGGTTGTGCCATTATCCCAGTTGCCATCACAGGCACCGATGAGATCCTGCGCAACCATATGCCATTTGTCAAAAAGACGACTGTGGTCTTTCACTATGGCAAGCCGATCTATCCGGATCAGTTAGAAGCAGATCAAAAAAAGCACATCGGTGCTTACACACAAAGTGTTATCGCAGATATGCTTTCTGAAGATAAAGATCTTATTCTGTAATTGCTTTTACGATTTCCGTAAAATTCATAAAGTGAGACGCCTTGATCAAAATGGTGTCTCCTTTTTTTATGTGCTGATCCAGGTCTGCCAAAAGGGCTTCCTTGCCAGCATAGGCGATCGCCTGCGTTTTGTCTCCATGCTCCTGCACATAGCGGGTGATCTGTCCGGCAAGCCCTCCTACTGTCAAAAGCAGATCAATGTCATGTTCCACGACTGCCTGCCCCACCTGATAATGAAGCAACTCCTGATCCTCACCGAGTTCTCCCATATCTCCTAAGATAGCGACCTTGCGTCCTGCCGCATGTCCCAGCACCTCTAAGGAAGCACGCATGGACACCGGATTGGCATTGTAGCAGTCGTCGATCACAGTCATGCCATGTGCCTGAATAAAGTGATTGCGTCCGGCTATGGTCTCCACATGCTCTATCCCCGCAAGGATCTCCTGCTCGGACAAGCCTAAAAGTGTGCCTGCTGCGGTCGCCGCCAGTGCATTATAGACATTGTGCTCTCCCGGGATCGGGATGCTGACAGTATGCTCCCACTGCGGTGTATGAAGCAGTGCATCCACATGATCCACCTGTCCTGCAATATGAGAACCGGAGAACTCCTGTCCCTGCATACCAAAGAAATGCGTCTCCATGCCCAAGGTATCAGCAGTTTGTAATTTATCATCATCCCCATTGAAAATAACGCGTCCATTGGCCGGCATATGAGCAAAAACTTCTGTCTTTGCCTTGAGGATGCCATCCCTGGTTTTCAGATTTTCCAGATGACACTGTCCGATATTGGTCATAATAACCATATCCGGTCTTGCCATGGCTCCCAGTCGATCCATCTCGCCAAAATCGGAAATTCCCATCTCAACGACTGCAATCTGGTGGGACGGACGGATGCGAAAAAGGGTCAGTGGCAGACCGATTTCGTTATTAAAGTTGCCCTGAGTCTTTAAGACCGAAAAGTGCTGTCCCAATACAGATGCAACCATTTCTTTGGTACTGGTCTTTCCTACACTGCCGATAATGCCGATGACATAGGCATCGATCTGTCCACGATAATACGCCGCCAGATCTTTCAGTGCCTGCTCGGTATCTTTTACTACAATGTAAGGGCCTGCCGCATCGTCTAAGACATGATCCGATAAAACGCCAAGTGCACCCTTTGCAAAAGCGTCCCCAATAAAGGAATGTCCATCTACACGCGCACCGCGGATCGGTATAAAGAGATAATCTTTCTCTACCTGACGGTTATCAGTAACAACGCCTTGCACCTCGCGGCCGGATAAGTCAGATTGCTCTGCGCCATACAGCCTGCCGCCCAATGCCTGTGCGATCTGATCTAATGTCATGTTTTTCATGCTATGTCTACCTCTACTTTTCAAATCTCTTGAGTGAGATATCAATGATCTGCTGACAGAGTGCCGGGAAGTCTACGCCTATGACGGCTGCCTCCTGTGGCAAAAGACTGGTCGGTGTCATGCCCGGAAGTGTATTTGCCTCCAAGCAGAAGATCTGATCCTTCTCACCCAGCAAAAAGTCCATACGGGAATAGGTCTCCAAACCCAGCGCTTCCACGACCATTTCTGCATAGCGCTGCATCTGTGCCGTAATATCCGCCGGTAAATCTGCCGGACAAGTCTCTACCGTACTGCCTGCTGCATACTTGTTCTTATAGTCATAAAATCCCTGGATCGGTGCGATCTCAATGACCGGCAAAGCCTTGCCCTCAATGACACCAACAGAAAACTCACGTCCCTGAATATAATCCTCTACGACAACCTGGTCTTCCCAGACAAAAGCATCCTCTAATGCCTTTTTGTACTCCGTCTCATTGTGTACAATAGAAACACCGATGGAGGATCCGCCGCAAGCCGGCTTTACCACACACGGATAAGCCAGTGGCTGTCTCGGTGCGTCTGCCTCCTCCACACTCAGGGAAAATCCCTGTGGGCAAGGAACTCCGTAAGACTTTAAAAATTCTTTGGAGATTCCCTTATCCATGGCAAGCGCACTGCTCAGATAGCCATTTCCCGTATAGCGGATGCCAAACAGGTCAAAAGCCGCCTGTACCTTACCATTTTCACCATTCTCGCCGTGCAATGCCATAAAGACCACATCCGCCTTGCGGCAGATTGCGATCACGTTCGGTCCAAAGAAGCAGTCTGACTGGTCTGCCCTGGAAGCCTTGACCGCCGCAATGTCCGGTGCTATCTCCGGAATATCTGACACCTCCACGCTTGCTTCTTCTGTATGCTCAAAAATATGGCTAATATCTTCCTCTGTATCATGGTAACCCAGAAATACATCCAGCAGCAAAACCTTGTGCCCCAGACTACGCAAAGCCTTGCAAACCATATCTCCTGATTTAAAGGATACATCTCTCTCGGTACTCAGTCCGCCTGCCAAAACTACGATATTCATATCTTAACTCCTTGCTTTCTTAAAATGATGCCCCTATTATAGCATTTCAAAAAATCACAAACAAGGTTCTTCTATCCCATAGTCTTTTTTCAATCTGTTCCCGGCTGCCCTTTTCCTTGACCAAGTGGCGGTTCAAGTGATGCAGCAAGGTCTGTGCCCGATAATAAGCATCCATATCCTGCAGCATCCGATAGGCTTCCATCTGTAAACGGAGCACATATAATACAGAAGAAAGTCCACCTTCTTTTTGCAGAATCCCAATCGCCTGATCGCAAAAATACAGGGCTTCCTTGGGCTTTTCCATCTCCAGCAGACAGACCGCCATATTGTGACAGAGCGCCGCCCGCACACTCCAGGGCAAGCGCACATCCCCCGCCGACTTCTGCCCATAGCGGCAGAGACGCAGTAAGATGGATGCACTTTCCCGGTATTCCCCACGCCACATATGTCCGATGGCAAGATTGTTGAGGATCCAAAGCTGCACTTCTGACATTTCCGCAAACTGGATCTTATCCATCCCCTGCCGCTTTTTGGTCTTTCCCTGCGCCGCACTCTCCCAGATGGTGCGGCAGCAGCCCAGATAATCTTCCTGTGGGATCGCTTCATTCATATAAAGCCAGATCACATGTGCCATGCCATAGAACTGGCGCTCCCGGATATCCTGCGCTCCTTTCATTTTCTGCAATTTCAGGAGTTTCTCATCCACATGCTCCTTCTGCCAGGTCTGTAAAGCGTGCAGAAGTTCGCGGCAGGTCTGCTCCTTTTCTTCCTCTTCCTTCCAATAGGCATAAGAATAGCCAGACTCCCCCAGACGCTCCATCAATAACTGATAGATCTGTCTGGACGGAATCTGGCTTCCATTTTCTACGCGTGATAAATAACCGGAGGTACAAATGCCCTCCGCCAATGCTTCCTGTGTCATCCCCTGCTCTATGCGGATCCTGCGTAGGATCCGTCCCATAGATTGTTCTTTCATATGCTCATCCTCCCCCTAATGGGGATATTATAGCATCCCGGGAATCCGCAGACCTAATGGCATTTTGCAAAAGCAGACGGCTATTCGCAAGGCTTTAAAACTCCGGCTCGATCAAGCCGTATGTATTGCCTTTTCTCTTGTAAACAACATTGACTTCCTCGGTCTCAGCATTCAGGAATACAAAGAAATCATGTCCCAGCAATTCCATCTGCACGCATGCATCTTCCGGATACATAGGCTTAATGCCGAATCTCTTGGAACGGATGATGCGGATCTCGTCTTCATCCTCTCCGCTGTCCTTTTCCAAATATTCCTGTGCAAAGAACTTCTCAGCACTCTGCTGCTTTGTCACAATCTTGTTACGGTATTTCTTTAACTGACGTTCAATCGTCTCCACAACAACCTCAATGGAAACGTACATATCATTGCTAACCTGCTCTGCACGGATAACGCTGCCTTTGACCGGTATGGTCACCTCTATCTTCTGGCGCTCCTTCTCTACGCTCAATGTCACATGCGCCTCAGTCTCCGGTGCAAAATATTTCTCCAGTTTGGAGAGCCTCTCTGTCACTGCCTCCTTCAGTCCATCGGTAAGTTCAATGTTTTTTCCTGTGATTGTAATTCTCATGATGTCCATCCCCTTTTCACATTATATTTGATACCGTGTGAATATCATGGTTCAATTATAACATATTACGTTTTTAGGACAAGTAGTTTTCTGAAAAATAAAATTTATTTTATAAATTGTTCATACAGTTAGTCGTGCCATATCCCTGTATTTGCGCTTTATTCCGCTCTTTGTTATAGTGAAATAAATTTCTTGTTATTTATGAAGGAGAAAGATCATGTATAAAGTTGCATTTGTATCCGGTGCATCCCGCGGGATCGGGCGCGCCATAGCCACAAGCCTTGCCAAAGACGGCTATCACCTTGGGCTGGTCTGTCAGAAAAATCAAAAGATGCTGGAAGATCTGGCGGATGACTTACGCGCCGAGCAGCATATTGAAGTTTTGACCTTTACCGGAAATATGGGCGATCCTTCTTTTGTAAAAAAAGTTGCCGAGGAAATGCTTTCGCATTTTTCACAGATCGATGTCGTCATCAACAATGCAGGCATCTCCCATATCGGACTCCTGACCGATATGTCGGTTGAAGAATGGAATCAGATCCTGTCCGTCAATCTGTCCTCCTGCTTTTACACTGCCAAGGCATTTGTGCCTGCCATGGTGCAAAAGCAAAGCGGTCGGATCATAAATATTTCTTCCATGTGGGGCAATGTCGGGGCTTCCTGCGAAGTCGCTTACTCCGCTTCCAAGGGAGGCATCCACGCTTTCACAAAAGCTCTGGCAAAAGAACTGGCACCCTCCCGGATTGCTGTCAATGCCATCGCCTGTGGTGTCATTGATACCAACATGAACGGCTTTCTAAGCCCGGAGGAACGAACCGATCTGGAGGCAGAAATTCCAGCCGGACGCTTTGCCAGACCGGAAGAAGTCGCAGAGGCAGTACTACAGATGATAAAGATGCCATCCTACCTGACCGGACAGGTCGTCTCCATGGATGGCGGATATATCTAAATCACTCGTGGCGTTTTGCGTTCCCACTATGCGTTATGTGAAATTCAGGCAAATTCAAATTTTCCTGTTCTATCATTTATTTAATTACAAATGATAAACGAGGAGAAGCACTTATGTCATCAATGCTGTTAGGGGAGCGTATCACCAATCTCATGGAACTGCAAAACACCAGCAAAAAGCAGGTCTGTGAATCCTTACATATTCATCCGTCGACTTTCAGCGGATATCTTTCGGGCAAACGTCAGCCAAGTTACGATATTCTTATGCGTATGGCAGCCTATTTCAACACGACCTGCGACTATCTGCTCGGTTACAGGCCACCAGAAAATTCTATGCCGGACTTGTCCGATGACGCCGTTGCCATCTTGCAGGCTTGTGGCAACCTTCCACCGGAAGGACAGGACATCCTAAAGGATGAGATCAAACTGATCCTGCGTCACTACCAGAAGCAGCCCAAATAGGTTGGCATAGAGGCGCATAGACGGAGGCTGATACTGGCAATCAGGTGGTTTTGGGCGGTGGATCGACAGAAAATATTGGAGCAAAATTCGTCGTGTCTCAGAAAGAGGCATTTGTTTGTCATA
>CAVLBP010000067.1:0-12775 GCA_963661325.1 bacterium | reverse complement strand
GCCCCGAATACATTATTAAATGAAGAGAAATTAAAAGAGGAAATAGGTGTAAGCAGAACGCCGATCCGGGATGCGTTAAGTCGTCTGGAACAGGAACGCCTGGTAACTATTTTACCGAAAAAGGGAATCATGGTTGCACCTTTATCCATAAGAGAGATCAATGCAGTACACGAGGTGCGCATGTTGATCGAGCCATATACAGTGGAACATTATGGCGAAAAGATCCCAAGAGAAAAATTCTTAGAATATAAGGAAACCTTTCAGAGAATAAAAGATGCCTTGGAGAATGACAGGATAGTATCGGAAGATATGTATGAGATTGATGATCAGTTTCATTTGGAGTTCATCAATGTAATGGAAAATGAGTATTTCACTTCCATACATGAACAGGTTTACAATCAGGATCGCCGGCTTCGGATTTTGTCAGGAGCAAAAGGAAAAAATCGTATGCTGGAAACGCAGGATGAACATATAAAGATAGTGGAACATTGTTTGGAAGAAGATTGGGTCTCAGCGGCCGAGGCAATGAGAGAACATTTATTATATGCTAAGAAGTCATGGTTTCATGCTATTTTGCAGAATGACAACATGATTTTATAAACAAGGGTCTTTAGAGCCATGTACATATTTGTCGTGTGGCTTTAAAGACTAAAAAAATAAACTCTGATGTATACTACAGTGAATACAAGAGGGAGGTAAATGAAAAACAGAAGTAAACTTTTCATAGCTGTTATCTTTTTCTGGATTGCCATGTATGTATATATTCCGTACCAGACAACCTATTTAAAGGCGATCGGTATTGCAAGTAGTCAGATTGGAATCATTGTAGGTGCATATGGTATTTCACAGATGCTCTTACGATATCCGGTAGGAGTACTTGCAGACCGGCAGAATTTCCACAAAATCTTTATCTTGCTGGGTGGTGGCTCAGCGGCTGTGGCCTCTGTGTTTCGTATCATTTTGCATAATGATCTTGGTTTTTTCATCGGCAATATCTTATCAGGTCTTGCAAGTGCCATGTGGATTTCTTTTATGGTTCTGTATATGAGTTACTATTCTGAAGAAGAACAGCGACAGGCAACAGGAAAGATAGTATTTGCCAATAATATCGGCATGCTGAGTGGATTTGTTATCAGTTCATTATTATATCAGTTGGTAGGAATGCAGATTATCTGTGGGTTCAGCGTGCTGGCGGGAGTGATCAGTTTTGGATTTGCGCTTGCCTTAACGTCAGAAAAGGAGAATAAAGAAAAGAAAATCGAACTGAGAGCCCAACTGGCATTATGTCATAGAAAAAGATTGGTTCTATATTCCATATTGGCGCTGGTACAACAAGGCATACAGGCAGCTACAGCAATGTCTTTTTCGATGCAGATTGTGACGGGGCTTGGCGGTGATCTGAAAGAAGTAGGAATTTCATCTACGATATATATGTTCTCAGCAGTCTTATGGGCAAAAGTTTCTACAACAAAGCAGTGTGGAAAAATCCCGGTAAAAGTCTTGGTGTCAGGCATTTTCTTTGTGAATGGGGTGTATTTGATTCTCATGCCGGAAGCCAATCTTATCTGTCAGATTTATATTCTGCAGATCCTTCCGGGAATGGCAACGGGACTATTGTTCTCCTGTCTTACTGCTGAGGCAATGATTGGTATTGCACCCGAGATCAAGGCAACAGCAATGGGAGTCTATCAAACGGTTTATGCAGTGGGAATTACGATTTTTCCAATGATTGGAGGTGCTATCTTACAGGATATATCCATGCGGGCTGCATACAGAGTTTTTGCGATGATATGTCTGGGCACCGGGATATTTGCAGTATTTGTGTGGAATTGGACAAACACAGTTAGTAAAAGCAAAAGGATGTGAAAAAATGAGAGAAAGACAATTTGTCGCAGACATAGTAAGCGGAACAAAACTTCCCAAAATGTTTCGTGTAAAGCAGATGTTTCCTCGTGACAGGATTGAGGTGGAAGAAATACCGGACCTGATCCACAATCTGCTGATGGAACCCAAATTTAGGGACAGGGTTAAGCCTGGGATGCGTATTGCCATTACTGCTGGTTCAAGAGGAATTGCTAATGTGGCATTGACAACGAAATGTATTGCAGATTTTTGCAAGGAGCAGGGAGCCAAGCCATTTATCGTACCGGCTATGGGAAGTCATGGCGGAGCAACGGCGGAAGGCCAAAAAGAAATTTTGAATGGCTATGGTATTACCGAAGAATATTGCGGATGTCCGATCGTATCTTCCATGGAAGTAAAGTGTATCGGCAAAAATGCAGAGGGCGTAGATGTATACATCGATAAAAACGCTGCAGAGGCAGATGGTATTATTCTTGGATGCCGTATAAAGCCGCATACCGCATTTCGTGGCCCTTATGAAAGTGGCATGATGAAGATGATGGCAATCGGATTGGGCAAACAATATGGCGCCACTATTTGTCATGCAGCAGGTTTTCAGAATATGCACAAGAATGTACCGTCTTTCGGACGGGCAATCATTGCAAATGCGCCGATACTTTTTGCAGTGCCGACCATAGAAAATGCTTTTGAAGAGACGTGCTGGATCGGAGCGGTGGCAGCGGAAGATATCAATGAGAAAGAACCTGCACTTTTAGAGTATGCGAAATCTCTGATGCCCCGTATCTGGGTGGACTCCTGTGATGTATTGGTTGTAGATCAGATCGGAAAGAATTTCAGCGGAGATGGTATGGATCCGAATATCACAGGAACTTTTTGTACCAATTGTGCAAGTGGAGGTATTGATGCACAAAGAGTAGCCGTTCTGAATCTAAGTCCGGAGACGCATGGAAATGGGATAGGACTTGGATATGCAAGTGCAACAACCGCACGTGTATACAAAAATCTGGATTTGAAGTCTATGTATCCGAACGCAATCACATGTACTGTGCTTGGAGGCGTCCGAATCCCGATTGTCATGGAAAGTGATAAAGAATGTATCCAGTGTTGTCTGCAGACTTGTAATGAAATAGATAAGGAACACGCCAGAATCGTGAGAATTCCAAACAGTTTGAATATAGGTGAAATTTTGTTGTCAGAGGCATACTGGGACGAAATAAAAGGTAATGAGGCTTATAGCAAAAAACTGGAAATCATATCAGAACCGGAGAATTGGGGATTTGACGAGAATGGCGATCTGCCAATGAACAACGGAAGTCTGATATTTTAAAAATACAAAGAAAAGGAGTGTAGTACAATGGAAAAATTAAATTACGACGTATTGAAAAAATCTGGTTATGGAGGCTTTGTTCTTAAGGAGGCTCCGGAGAAAGTGCTGCAGTTTGGTGAGGGAAACTTCCTGCGAGCTTTTGTTGACTACTGGTTCGATCTGGCAAATGAAAAAGCAGACTGGAACGGAAAATGCTGTCTTGTTCAGCCGATTGCGCAGGGATTGAGAGATATGATCAATGAGCAGGAGGGACTCTACACATTATATCTGCGTGGCAGTGAAAACGGTCAGAAAGTGGATGATAAACGTGTGATATCAAGTGTCAGCCGCTGCTTAAATCCTTATGAAAAGGCAGATTATGAAGTCATGGTGGAGGTGGCAGCAAGCGATGAACTCGAGATTATTGTTTCTAATACAACAGAAGCCGGAATTCAGTATGATCCTTCCTGCAAGAAAGATGACTGTCCACCGTCAAGCTTCCCGGCAAAACTGACACAGGTGTTGTATCATCGTTATCAATCAGGAAAGAAAGGTCTTATCATTCTTGCCTGTGAACTGATCGACAATAATGGAAAAGAACTCTTAAAATGCGTCAACCAATATATTGCCCAGTGGGGACTGGAAGACGGATTCAAAAAATATGTCAATGAGGAATGTACTTTCTGTGGTTCTCTTGTAGATCGTATTGTGCCGGGACGTATCCGTGATGAAAAAGAGGTTGCCGAACTTGAACAGAAGCACGGTTACGCAGATCCATTGCTGGATGTCGGAGAAGTATTTGGTGTCTGGGTCATCGAGGGTGACGATAAATTAAATGACATTCTTCCTTTTAAGAAAGCAGGATTGAGCGATAAGGTGTTTGTTGTGCCGGACATGAGCCCTTACAAAAAAAGAAAAGTACGTATTCTAAACGGGGCACATACCGGTTTTGTGCTCGGAGCCTATCTGGCAGGAGAAGATATTGTTCGAGATTGTATGCATGATGATGTCATCAAGGGCTTCATGAACAAAATGCTTTATGAGGAGGTTATTCCAACACTTCCGCTGGATAAAGACGACCTTCTGAAATTTGCGGCAGCAGTTTCAGATCGTTTTAACAATCCATTTGTGAACCATGAACTTATGAGTATTTCCTTAAACTCAACCTCGAAATGGAAAGCACGTAACATGCCGTCATTTCTTGAGTATATTAAAGAAGAGGGAAAACTGCCGGTTTGCCTGACTATGTCTCTGGCAGCCTACATAGCATTTTACAGTAATGATATTCAAAAATTGACGGACACAGGTCTTGTCTGCAGACGTCCGGCAGGAAACGAATATACAGTCAGTGATGATAGATGGGTATTGGAGTTCTACTATGAGCATCGGGAGGATACGGCTGAGGAACTTGTACATGCCGTTCTGACAAATGAACAAATGTGGGATCAGGATCTGACCGGTATCGAAGGACTGGAAAAAACAGTTGTGGATGATCTGGTGAAAATTCGTGAGGAAGGGGCAAAGGCTGCTTATGCAAGCTGCCTGTAAATGCTTATGAAAACGATACAGATAGCACCGGGCGATAATGTGGCGGTTGCGCTTTGCCCAATTCCGGCGGGAGAGATGGTTCCTGCCGGAACACAGGGGGGCGTAAAAGTCCTGGAGGATATTCCGCAGGGACACAAAATCGCTCTGAAAAATATTGCAGAAGAAGAAAATATCATTAAGTACGGATTCGCGATCGGACATGCAACGACCGGTATTATGGCAGGCAGTTGGGTGCACACCCATAATATGGCAACGAACCTGTCCGGTGAGGTCGCATATAACTATCAGCCGGAAATCAAAATGCCTGTGCCAGAAAAGCCGGAATGCTTTAACGGATTTCGCAGGAAGGACGGACGTGCAGCAATCCGCAATGAAATCTGGATCATTCCGACGGTAGGATGCGTCAATGATGTAGCAAAAAGGATGACGACCCTGAATCAGGATCTTGTAACGGGAAGCATTGATGGATTGTATACGTTTGATCATCCGTTTGGCTGCAGCCAGACAGGACACGACCATGCGCAAACCAGAAAACTTCTGGCAGCACTCGTCCGACATCCAAATGCTGCTGCGGTACTGGTATTGGGACTTGGTTGCGAGAATCTGACACATGAGCAGTTCTTGGAGGAACTGGGAGATTACGATCCGGAAAGAGTAAAATTCTTGACCTGTCAGGAAGTGGAAGATGAATTTGAAGCAGGAAGAAAACTTTTGGAAGAGTGTGCGGCTTACGCAGGACAATTCCACAGAGAGCCGATTCCGGTCAGTGAACTTGTAATCGGGATGAAGTGCGGAGGATCTGATGGACTTTCGGGTATCACTGCTAATCCGACGGTGGGACGCTTCAGCGATATGCTTGTTGCGCGAGGTGGATCCACGGTCCTTACCGAAGTGCCGGAGATGTTTGGTGCAGAAGGTTTCCTTATGAACCGGTGTATCAATAAAGAGGTATTCGATAAAGCCGTAAATATGATCAACGGATTTAAGAATTATTTTATCAGTCACAATGAAGTAGTATACGACAATCCGAGTCCGGGAAATCGTCAGGGTGGTATTACAACACTGGAGGACAAGTCGTGTGGCTGTGTACAGAAGGGCGGTACAGCCCCGATCATGGATGTGATCGGGTACGGGGATGCCGTTGTGACAAAGGGGTTAAATATGCTTTACGGTCCGGGAAATGATCTGGTATCGGCTACCGCAATGACAGCGGCTGGTGCGCATATGATCCTCTTTACAACAGGACGTGGAACACCGTTTGGGGCACCGGCGCCGACGTTGAAACTTGCCACGAACAGCCGTCTGGCATCCAATAAAAAAAGCTGGATCGATTTTGATGCAGGACCGATCGTTGACGGAGAAAGCATTGACGATGCAGCAAAACGTCTTTTGCAACTGGTGATCGAGGTGGCGAACGGAAAAGAAACGCAGACGGAACGGCGTGGATACCGAAGTATTTCTATTTTTAAAGATGGGGTAGTTTTGTAGACAGAAATACCGGTGAAATTTATTTTACCTGAAAATTTAGTACAAAAATTAGGAGGAGAAAGGCAATGAAAGCAATTAAATATGAGAAACCTTGGGATGTAGCTTGTGTAGAAATGGAAAAACCAATACGAAAAAAAGGGGAGGCTCTGATCAAGATTATGACAGCCGGTATCTGCGGAAGTGATATCGGAGCTTTTCGTGGAACCAATGGACTCGTTTCTTACCCAAGAATTATCGGACATGAATTGGCGGGCATTATTGAAGAGATTGATGAAGACAACCCAAAGGGATTTCAGGTAGGAGACTGCGTGATTGTAGATCCATATCTCTATTGCGGACATTGTTATCCGTGCTCCATTGGACGTACAAATTGTTGTACGGATCTGCATGTATTGGGTGTGCATGTGGATGGCGGTATGGCAGAATACTTCTGCCATCCGGCGGATATGCTGGTAAAAATGCCGGAGGGCATGGACTGGGTTTTGGCTGCCATGGCAGAACCGCTTACCATCTCTCTTCATGGAGTGCATAGAGGTGGACTGAAAGCCGGAGAATTCTGCGCAATATATGGAGCCGGACCGATTGGCCTTCTGGCAGCAATGGTTGCAGAAGCATATGGTGCGCATGCCATTTTGATTGACGTAGTACAGGAACGTCTGGATTTTGGAAAAGAACTCGGTGTGGAATATATCATCAACTCCGCAAATGAAGATCCGGTAGCTGCAGTTGCAAAAATTACAGACGGTACTATGGCACAACAGGTTATGGAATGCACGGGCGCAAATGTATGCATTCGAAATACACTGGATCTGGTATCTAATGCGGGAAGAATTACATTTACAGGATGGCCTAAGAAAGAAACTTCTCTTCCGACAGATTTGTTTACAAAAAAAGAGATTGACATTCGTGGTGCACGTACCTCTGCCGGCGAGTTTGAAGAAGCAATTGAGTTGATTACCTCAGGCAAGGTAGATGTAAGAAAGATTTTGACCAGGACAGTTAGCATGGATGAGGCCCCTGAAACGATTATTGATATTGAAAAGAATCCGGGAAATTACATGAAGGTTGTTGTTGATCTGAGATAATGTGTCAAAGTAAGCGAAAGGGCTGTACAACAATGAAAGAACTTTATTTGACGGAAGAAGAAAATGGTATTTCAAAGGAAGAGTTTGAGAGGCATCTGGATGCTTTTCTGATACAGTATCCGAAGGTTAAGAAAGTATTGATCATACCACCGGATTTCACGAGATGTTATTCTTATGCGGGAGAAATTACACAGTATCTTTACAAAAAACTGAGTGTATCAGCAGAGGTTGATGTCATGCCGGCATTGGGAACACATATGGCTATGAATGAAGAAGAGATGCAGAAGTTTTTTGGGGACGTTGTTCCAAGGGAACGCATGATTGTACATCATTGGCAGACGGATACCGTCCGCCTGGGCTACGTTCCTGCAGAGGTGTGTTCTGACATAAGCAATGGGCTGTTTCCGGAACAGATTGATGTGGAAGTGAACCATTTGTTGATTGATGGTGGGTATGATCTGATCCTGTCAGTCGGTCAGGTGGTGCCTCATGAAGTCGTAGGTATGGCAAACTACTCGAAGAATATTTTTGTCGGTACAGGCGGACGTGAGATGATCAATAAGTCACATATGCTCAGTGCAATCTGTGGAATGGAAAGAGCATTGGGCGTGGTAGATAGTCCGGCAAGAAAAGTGTATGACTATGCACAGCAGCATTTTATTGATGGTAAGCTTCCTCTGGTATATCTGCAGACGGTTACGACCAGGGAAAATGATGAGATTAAACTTCATGGACTTTACATCGGTGCATCAAGAAAGCCATTTGAAAAAGCCGCAGAACTCGCACAAAAACTGAATATTGTGCATGTGGATCACTGTGCAAAGAAAGTAGTTACCTATCTGGATCCGGAAGAACTAAAAACGACCTGGGTGGGTAATAAGGGAATTTACCGCACGAGAATGATCGTTGCAGATGGTGGAGAATTGATTCTCCTGGCACCGGGCGTAGCAGCATTTGGTGAAAATGATGAGATGGACATGATGACTAGAAAGTATGGTTATACAGGGACAGATCACATTCTGGATCTGTATCACCAAGGAGCATTTGAAGGAAGATTGATGAGTGCGGCACATCTGATACAGGGTTCTACCGAAGGACGCTTTACAGTAACATACGCAACGAAACCGGAGAACCTTTCAAGAAAAGAAGTGGAAAGTGTTGGTTATCAGTGGGCAGATTATAACGAGACGATCAAGCGCTATGATCTGAAAAATCTAAAAGAAGGATGGAACATAATGCCAGACGGTGAGGAGATATATTTTGTAGGAACACCGGCATTGGGATTATGGAAGGTTGATTGATGTTCGCATGTATTTCAGTAATGGATTTGCGACTGTGAAAAATCAGTAGGTATCTTTTATGCATAAATATTGTAATTCGTGGCATAAGGTGGTAGTATAAAAGTATGGTAAAGTTTTAACAATCTTGTGAGGGGGTTACAGAAATGGATTTTTCGCAGGAATATCAAAGCAAACTGACGACGGCTGATGAGGCTGTTAAAGTTGTACAGTCAGGGGACTGGGTAGATTATGGTTGGTGCACGGGAACACCGGATGTCCTAGATCGGGCATTGGCAAAACGTACAGATGAACTGCGCGATGTCAAGGTACGTGGTGGTATCTTATTAAGACTGCCGGCCATTTTTGAAAGGGATGATGCTGGAGAACATTTTTGCTGGAATTCATGGCACATGGGCGGATTGGAGAGAAAACTCATTGCCAGAGGTTGTTCGTATTACAGTCCGATCCGTTATTCCGAACTGCCACGTTACTATAGAGAGAATATTCAGCCGGATGATGTTGCTATGTTTGTCGTTGCACCAATGGATAAGCATGGTTACTTCAATTTTGGACCGAATGCATCCCATATGATGGCAGTCTGTGAGACAGCAAAACATATCATTGTTGAGGTCAATGAAAATATGCCGCGATGTCTGGGCGGTATGGAAGAAGGCATACATGTTTCCCAGGTGGATGCGATCGTAGAGGGAGAAAATCCGGCGATCGGTGAACTGGGCGGCGGTGGCCCTGCAAGCGATATTGACAAGGCAGTGGCACAATTGATCGTGGATGAGATCCCGAACGGTGCTTGTCTGCAACTTGGTATCGGTGGTATGCCCAATGCGGTTGGATCCTTGATTGCCGAATCAGACCTGAAGGATCTGGGTGTTCATACCGAAATGTATGTGGATGCCTTTGTCGATATTGCGCGTGCTGGCAAGATCAATGGTTCAAAGAAAAATATTGACCGCTTCCGTCAGACTTATGCATTTGGTGCCGGAACGAAAAAAATGTATGATTATCTGGACGAAAATCCGGAATTGATGAGCGCACCGGTAGATTATACGAACGATGTGAGAAACATTGCCAAACTGGATAATTTTATTTCAATCAACAATGCGGTTGATTTTGATCTGTTTGGACAGATCAACGCAGAGTCTGCGGGAACCAAGCATATCAGCGGCGCAGGCGGACAACTGGACTTCGTTATGGGAGCTTATATGTCACATGGCGGTAAGAGTATCATATGCTGTTCTTCCACCTTTACCAGAAAAGACGGTACCGTGGAATCACGTATCCAGCCGACCTTGGCGCCGGGATCTATCGTTACGGATACCAGAGCCAATACACATTATCTGGTGACGGAATACGGCAAGGTATGCCTCAAGGGCTTGTCTACCTGGGAGCGGACCGAGAAGATCATTTCCATTGCACATCCGGACTTCAGAGACTGGTTGATCAAGGAAGCCGACAAGATGCATATTTGGAGACGCAGTAATAAGTAGGGACAATAATGGGACACCTCTTTTGCTAAGATGGAATCACAGGAAATGGATGACATCTGGCGAAAGGGGTGTTTTTTATGCAGAAAAAATTTACGATCGGTATTTCCGGCCGTGCTTTGTTCGATTTGGAAGAGGAAAATGCGATTTTTGAAAATCAGGGAGTCGATGCTTATGTGGATTATCAGATCGCACATGAAAAAAAGGTCTTGGCACCGGGAGCGGCTTTTGCATTGATCCAGGCATTTCTGGCGTTGAACCGGGAGTGGGACAGCCGGCAGATCGAAGTGGTCATTATGTCTAAAAATAGTGCAGATGCGGCACTTCGCATTTTTCATTCGATCGAGTATTACGGGCTGGATATCACGCGGGCTGCTTTGACCAGTGGGGCTGCCATTGCACCCTATCTGTGTGCCTATGGTGTGGATCTGTATTTATCTTTTAATGCAGAGGAGGTCAAGAACGCCCTGCAATCTGGGATAGCCGCTGGTGTTCTGCTTCCCAGAGGAGAGCCGGAAAATGGCGTGCTTTCTGCCTCGGCAAGGACTTTCCCGGGAACTTATCGACAGGCTTATATGCGAGGGCAGATCAGGCAGCCTTTGGAAATCCGCATAGCCTTTGATGGGGACGCGGTCTTATTTTCCGGAGAAGCGGAGCGGACTTTTCAAGAGCAGGGAGTGGAGGCTTTCTGCGCGCAGGAAAGAGAACTTGCAGATGTTCCACTGCGTCCGGGACCTTTTGCCCATGTTTTGCAGTTGATCTCCGAATTGCAGCAGAGGACAGAGGAAAAGCAGGAAGGCTGGCAAGAGGATGCCGGAATACCGCGGATCTGCACAGCCCTTGTCACGGCGAGGAGTGCTCCGGCGCATGAACGCGTGATCCGCACTTTGCGGGCATGGGGGATTCGGATCGACCAGGCCTTTTTCCTGGGAGGGATGGATAAGAGCCAGGTCTTGGAGGCATTTGGGGCACATATCTTTTTTGATGATAATGAGAAGAATGTGGAGAGCGCATCCGCGGTCGTGCTTTCCGCTAGGGTTCCCTGGGTGGAGGAGATGATGGAGCAGCAGGTAGGATAAAAGATGTGAAAGAAAAACAGCAGATCGACTCCGGCATATGCTATACTGTTATGGTATGAAATCTTGGAATGGGAGAAGAGGGAGAGATATGATCTGGAATTGTTTTATGGTTGGGCTGGGAGGATTTGTAGGAAGTATTCTGCGCTATTTGGTTGGTCTGCTGCCGCTGGATACGGGAAACGGCTTTCCGACAAAGACTTTTTTGATCAATCTTATCGGTGCTTTCCTGCTGGGCTTTCTTTCGGTATGCTTGGGAAAGCGTGTCGATCTGCCGCCCCAGGTGGCATTGTTTTTAAAAGTAGGTTTGTGTGGTGGATTTACGACGTTTTCCACCTTTGCTTATGAGTCATCCGCATTGGTACAGGATGGACATATGGGCGTGGCGCTTATTTATATGACAGGCAGTTTAGTATTAGGAGTTTTGGCAGTATTGCTGGGACAATGGATCGCGGGGTAAAAAGATGACAGAGAAAAAACAAGCGGGTTATAACAAGAAAATGCAAAAGAATGATACGAGAGAGAGGCAGGAGTGCCCTTATCATAAGAAATGTGGCGGTTGTGAGTATAGCGGCATACCATATGAGGAACAATTACAAAAAAAAGAAAAACGCGTAGAAAAGTTACTGCGGGAATTTGGCAAGGTCGAACCAATCGTCGGTATGCCTTATCCATATTATTATCGCAATAAAGTGCATGCAGTCTATGCGCAGAAGAAAAATGGTCAGGTCATTTGTGGAACCTATGAAAAGGACAGCCACCGTGTTGTGGATATCGAGTCCTGTCTTTTGGAGGACAAGCAGTCTACGGCGATCATCCGCGATATCCGGGGACTACTGCGGTCTTTTAAGATCAAACCATACAACGAGGACACGGGATACGGACTTTTGCGTCATGTATTGGTGCGGCATGCACACGCGACGGGAGAGGTCATGGTGGTTCTGGTCATTGCGTCACCGATCCTTCCGTCCAAAAATAATTTTGTCAAGGCTTTACGCCAGATGCATCCGGAGATCACGACCGTGGTCTTAAATGTCAATGGACGCAATACCAGTATGGTATTGGGCGAACAGGAGAAAGTCTTGTATGGCAAGGGTTATATTGTGGATGAATTATTGGGCATGCGTTTTCGTATTTCTGCCAAGTCCTTCTATCAGGTCAATCCGGTGCAGACCAAGCATCTGTATCAGGGAGCCATTGCCATGGCTGGACTGACCGGGAAAGAAAGGGTTTTGGATGCCTATTGTGGTACAGGCACAATCGGCATGATCGCATCAAGGGATGCCCAAGAGGTGACCGGCGTGGAATTGAACCGCGATGCCGTGAGGGATGCCATTACCAATGCCAAGACTAATCAGGTAAAGAATATCTGCTTTGTATGTCAGGATGCCACGGAATATATCTGTAAGGCGGCTGCAAAAAAGGAAAACTTTGATGTAGTTCTGATGGATCCGCCGCGCGCAGGAAGTACCAAGGAATTTATTGATGCAGTGAACGCACTTGCACCGGAACGCGTGGTCTATGTTTCCTGCAATCCGGAGACGCTGGCGCGTGATCTGAAGTGGTTCCGCCGAGGATACAAGGTGGAAAAGATGCGCCCGTATGACATGTTCCCACTGACCGATCA
>CAVLBP010000066.1:6788-12833 GCA_963661325.1 bacterium | reverse complement strand
GTATCCTTTGACAAGAAGTACGAAGGTATTGCCAAGTTCCCGGCTGCAACAAGAGACATTAGCATGGTGGTTCCAAAGGAGATCCTGGTCGGACAGATCGAGGAAGTTTTTGAGACCAAGGGTGGCAATTACCTGGAGTCTTACGAACTCTTTGATATCTACGAAGGCAACCAGATCTTAAAGGGACACAAGTCTGTTGCATATTCTTTGACCTTTAGAGCAAAAGATAAGAACTTAGAGGAAGAAGATATCACGGCTGCCATGAACCGTATCTTAAAGGCACTGGAAGCCATGGGTATTCAGTTGAGAAAGTAATTAAGGAAAAAGAAAATGGATGTAAAAGACTTTTATTATGATCTTCCGGAGGAACTGATCGCACAGGATCCTCTGGAAAAGAGATCAAATTCGAGACTTATGATCCTTGATAAAAAAAGTGGCGATGTGACGCATCGCCATTTTTATGATATCAAGGACTATTTAAGACCGGGCGATTGTCTGGTCATCAATAACACCAAGGTCATACCGGCGCGCTTGTATGGAGAGCGCGAAGAAACCGGCGGCAAGGTCGAGATCCTGCTTTTGAAGCGGAAAAGCGATGATGTCTGGGAGACTTTGGTAAAACCGGGTAAAAAGGCAAGAGTCGGTACGCGCCTGACCTTTGGCGGCGGACTCTTAAAGGGCGAGGTCATCGACATTGTGGATGAGGGCAACCGCCTGATCCGTTTCTCCTATGAAGGTATTTTTGAGGAGATCTTAGACCAGTTGGGACAGATGCCCCTGCCGCCTTATATCACACACGAACTCAAGGATAAGAACCGTTACCAGACGGTCTATGCTAAATATGACGGATCTGCGGCAGCACCGACGGCAGGTCTGCATTTTACAAAAGAACTCTTGCATCAGATCCGTGACATGGGCGTATCCATTGCGGAGGTTACTTTGCATGTTGGACTTGGCACTTTCCGTCCGGTCAAGGTGGATGATGTCTTAGACCATCATATGCACTCGGAATTTTTCCAGATCTCGGAGGAAGCAGCAGAACTGATCAATACGACCAGGGAAAATGGTGGGCGCATCATTTCCGTCGGGACTACCAGCACAAGAACATTGGAGTCGGCGGCAGAAGCGGACGGCACCTTACATGCCAAGAGCGGTTGGACGGATATCTTTATCTATCCGGGCTATCAGTTCAAGGTCATTGATGGACTGATCACAAATTTCCATCTGCCGGAATCTACGCTTGTTATGCTGGTTTCTGCCCTTGCCGGCAGGGAACATGTCATGGCAGCTTATGAGGAGGCGGTAAAGGAACGCTATCGTTTCTTTAGTTTTGGCGATGCCATGCTCATCATTTAAAATTGCGTTTTTTAAAATACAATCTTCCTAGTCGCATAGGAGAAAAGTAAGAGGACATAATAGTATAGCAGCTTGCATAAGGCGGGCTGCTATTTTTGCATTCGCCCTATGGCGAGAAAGGAGTTTTTGTATGACACAATTAGATTGTAGAGCGACAGAGTGCCGTTACAATGCGGACAAGATGTGTGCCAGAGCAGGTATCACTGTGGAAGGTACAAGCGCAAAGAAGAGTGATGAGACATATTGCGGTAACTATGAAGTGGGCAAAGACGGATGCGCCTGCAACAGAGCAGGAGAACCGGATGGTGTGACCGAGATCACCTGTGATGCCAAGAACTGTCATTACAATGCCTCTGGCAAGTGTGAGGCAGGAAGCGTGGATATTGCTGACAGTACAGGCGTCGGACAGACCATGTGTGCAAGTTTTGCCATGAAATAAGAAAAAAGGTGAAAAAGATCCGCAAGTTTTTTTGCGGGTCTTTTTCTATGGCATAAAATGTGCTAGAGTATGGAAATAGGAAAAGGAAAGGCGGATTTTTAAAATGAATATGGATATCAATTTCCCGAACCTACATATCTATCTGGAACATGTAGGAAAGAATATAAATGTCTTTGGCATCACGATCGCTTATTACGGTATGATCATTGCGCTTGGCATGCTGCTGGGCGTTTCCCTGATCCTACATCGGGCGAAAAAAGACGGACTCGATCCGGATCAATGCCTGGATATCTGCATTTTTACCATTATTTTTGCAGTGATCGGGGCGAGGATCTACTATGTGGCGTTTGCCTGGGATTATTATAAGGATAATCTACTATCGGTCTTTAATATCAGACAGGGCGGTCTTGCCATTTATGGCGGTGTGCTTGCCGGGATCCTGACAGCCTATATCATGTGCCGGATCAAAAAGATCCCTTTCTTACAGTTTGCGGATCTGGCGGCACCGGGACTTTTGGTCGGACAGATCTTGGGACGCTGGGGCAACTTCTTTAACCGGGAAGCCTTCGGACAATATACGGATGGACTCTTTGCCATGGAACTGCCCCTAAATGCCGTGCGGTCCATGGATGACATCACGCAGGAAATGTTAGCACATGCAAGGGTGGCAGATGGTGTGACCTATGTGCAGGTACACCCGACTTTCTTGTATGAATCCCTCTGGAACCTGGCACTTTTGATCTTTATCCTGGCAATGACAAAGCACAAGAAGTTTCACGGAGAGTTTTTCTACTTCTATCTCTTCTTTTATGGATTGGGACGTTTCTGGATCGAAGGGTTGCGTACCGACCAGTTGAAGATGTGGGTCACCGGATTTCCGGTATCGCAGGCACTTGCTCTGGTTCTGATGGCGGTTGCTTTGATCCTTTTTGTCCTTGGTCTGCACAAGTCCAAACAAAATAATGCACAAAAATTATAATTAAATATTGTAAAAATTTTTATACACTGGAAGAAAAACGTATAAAAAGGGACAAAACCACAAGAACTTGTGTCTGAAAATAAAAGGACACAAGAAATAGTAGTGGGATTTGCCACCACCATCTACCACAAGCCCGAAAGCCTTGATTTTACAAGGTTTTCGGGCTTGCTTTTTGCCCTTTAATACCCTAAAATAATCATAAAAGTGGTGCGAAGTGGTACACAGTGTCACGAAGTGGTGGATAAGTGGATAATTTCGTGGATAAGATGCTAAGGGAAAGGAGGTACAGCAGTTATGTTCATGGGCGAATATAGTCATAGCGTAGATGCCAAGGGCAGACTGATTGTTCCGGCAAAGTTTCGTGAACAGTTGGGCGATCAGTTCGTTGTGACAAAAGGCGTGGACGGCTGTCTGTACGTATATTCCCAGGAAGAATGGAAGCGCATCGAGGAAAAGTTCCGCGAAGTCAATCTGACGACCAAAGACGCGCGTAAATTTATGCGTTTCTTCTTTGCGGGGGCTGCCATGTGTGAGGTGGACAAGCAGGGACGTATTCTGATTCCATCGGTACTTCGTGAATTTGCAGGACTGGAAAAGGATGTTGTCTTAGTAGGTGTTCTGACCAAGATCGAGATCTGGGACAAGGATCGTTATGAGGATGCAAGTTCTTATGATGATATGGACGAGATCGTAGAACATATGGCTGAGTTGGGACTGAGTATTTAGGAGTGAAACATAGATGGACTTTAAGCATTATTCGGTACTCTTACCGGAGACGATCGAACAATTACATATCAAAGAAGACGGCATCTATGTAGACGGGACACTCGGCGGTGGCGGACATTCTTATGAGATTGCCAAACGGCTGACGACAGGACGTCTGATCGGTATCGATCAGGACTATGATGCACTGGAAGCCGCAGGCGAGAGACTGAGACCATTTGCAGACCGTGTGACCTTGGTACACAGCAATTATGAAGCCATGGTCGAGAGAGTCCACGAACTTGGCATTGATAAGGTAGACGGCATTCTTTTAGATCTTGGCGTATCTTCTTTTCAGTTAGACACACCGGAGAGAGGATTTTCCTACATGGTCGAGGATGCACCTTTGGATATGCGCATGGATCAGGATAACCCGATGACGGCAGCAGATATCGTCAATGACTATTCCGAGGAAGACCTTTATCGCATCATCAGAGACTACGGAGAAGATCGATTTGCAAAGAACATTGCCAAGAATATCGTAAAAGAACGTCAAAAAGAGCGGATCACAAGAGCAGGGCAGTTAAACCAGATCATTGAGCGGTCGATCCCGAAGAAATTACAGGTCACCGGCGGACATCCGGCAAAGCGCACCTATCAGGCAATCCGTATAGAACTCAATCGGGAATTGGATGTGCTGGAAGATAATCTGGATGCATTTATCGATCTTTTGGCAGAGGATGGCAGGATCTGCATCATTACCTTCCATTCGTTGGAAGACCGCATCGTAAAAAATACTTTCAAGAAAAATCAGAATCCATGTACCTGCCCGAAAGATTTTCCGGTATGTGTATGTGGAAAGAAGTCCAAAGGACGTGTGATCACAAGAAAACCAATCCTTCCATCCGAAAAGGAATTGGAAGAGAATACCAGATCACGGAGCGCAAAATTACGTGTATTTGAAAGAGGGACAAGCAGTAGATAGTTGGGAGTTTGAAAAAGGAGAGGACTATGACTGAGGTAAAGACTTATTATTATACAGATGGCAATACCGTACGACAGGTAGAACAGCCGCTTCCGGACCGCCATACCAGAGAACGTGAGATCCGGGAAGAAAGAGAAAGAAAGAGAAGACAGGCAAGACGCAAGGCACAGGCAGCCATGCGACGCAAGCGTGTCTATTCTATGTATATCGTATCCGTAGCGGTTGCATTGGTAGGTCTTTTTGTAGGCTATATCAATCTGACCAACAGCATTACGACACATATGGATAATATTTCGGCTTTGGAGCAGAATATTTCTGATCTCAAGGCATCCAACAGTGCGACCGAGAGCCGCATTGCCAGTGCGACCAATTTAGGCGACATCAAGACGGCTGCCATCAATGAGATGGGCATGGTCTATGCAAATGCTGACCAGATCGTGTATTATGATATGGATAGCAGTGATTATATGAACCAGTATCACAATATTCCGTAGGATAGGAGTTTTTTGATTGGCTAGACAGATACGAAGAAGCAGAAGAAAAAAACCGAAAAAGTTACTTAGGAGAATGCATAATAAGCTTTACATTGTTTTTGGAGGATTATGCATTCTTTTTGTGGCTTTGATCTTCCGTCTGATGTATATCGAATACACAAGTGGGGAGAAATACGAAAAGATCGTGCTCTCACAGCAGGAATATGACAGTACGATCATTCCTTATAAGCGTGGCGACATTGTGGATAGCAAGGGGACGGTTCTTGCGACAAGCGTGGATGTTTACAATGTCATCTTAGACAACAAGGTTTTGAATGCGAACAAGGAAAAGATCTCATCGACCATCGCCTATCTGACCCAGTGTTTCCCGGAGATTTCAGCAGACCAGGTCAACCAGCAGATGTCGGACAATCCGGATCGGGAATATACGGTGCTGGCAAAGCATGTTTTCTACGAGGAAAAGGCGGCTTTTGAAGCCCTGATGAATGGCGAGGACACCAAGGATCAGATCGCCGGGATCTGGTTTGAAAAAGAATATACCAGAACTTATCCTTACAATTCTCTGGCGAGCGCCATGATCGGTTTTGCCAACGCAACGACCGGTGTGATCGGATTGGAAAATCAATATAACGATACTTTAAACGGCACCAATGGCAGGTCTTACGGTTATCTGAATGCAGACAGCAATCTGGAACAGACGGTCATTGAACCGGAAAACGGTTATTCTCTGGTGACGACAATAGATACCAATATCCAGTCTATCGTGGAGAGTGCCATCTTACAGGCAAACGAGGAAATGAAGCTGGAGACGGAAGGGGCGACGACCGGAAGTAATAACACGGCAGTCCTTGTCATGGACCCACAAAATGGGGATGTACTTGCCATGGCGTCCTATCCGACCTTTGATCTGAATAATCCCAAGGATCTGAGCGCATACTTTACAGAGGAAGAGTTGGCGGGTATGTCGGATGAAGACAAGATGAACCAACTCAATAAACTCTGGCAGAATTATACGATCACAAATACCTTTGAACCGGGTTCTACCTTTAAGCCTTTTACGGAGGCTATGGGGCTGGATTCCGGCACTCTG
>CAVLBP010000066.1:0-6756 GCA_963661325.1 bacterium | reverse complement strand
CTGCGCGGGGATGAGACCTATATCTGCGATGGTAGTGAATGGGTCAGCGGACATGAGATCCACTGCGTCAACCGTAGCGGTCACGGCACCGAAGATCTGCGCGGGGCACTTAGGGATTCCTGCAATGACGCCTTGATGCAGATGGTGCGTGCCATCGGACCTGCCAACTTTGCAAAATACAGCAGGGAATATGGATTTGGACAAAAGACAGGCATTGACCTGCCTGGCGAGGCATCTACGGCATCCCTGATCTTTAGCGAAGAACAGTTGACGCAGACGGAGTCAAACCTAGCCGTTTCTTCTTTTGGACAGGGCTTCAATGTGACCATGATCCAGTTGGCATCTTCATTTTGCTCCCTGATCAACGGGGGCAATATCTATCAGCCGCATGTAGTAAAAAAGATCGTGGATGACTCCGGCAATACCGTGCAGGAGATCAGTCCGGTCGTGACCAAGGAGACGGTTTCCCAGGAAGTCAGTGACACCCTGCGCGACTATATGTATACGGTCGTCAGCGAGGGAACCGGCGCCAAGGCAGCAGTCGAGGGCTATGCCATCGGTGGTAAGACCGGTACAGCGGAAAAAGTACCGCGTGGATCCGGCAATTATGTGGTGTCCTTTATCGGCTTTGCACCGGTAGACGATCCTCAGGTCGTGGTATATGTGGTTGTGGATGAGCCGCATGTGGCAGATCAGTCCCATTGCTCACAATCCTCCTACATTGCAAAGAATATCTTTTCGCAAATCTTACCTTATATGAATATTGAACGTATGGATTCCGTAGCAGCAGAATAAAATGTGATAAAGCGTTTTATGGAGGCTTGGCATGGAACGATTGCGTGTGTACTCCCACCGAAAGGCAAAACTGATCGGTGGGACCTTTATCGTCGTTCTACTGGCTTTGGGCTTGCGTGTGGGCTATCTGATGATCTTTCGGGCAAGCCATTACGCGGAATTGGCGGTGGAAGTGGAACAGCGGGAGCGCAAGGTAAAGGCAGCAAGAGGACGCATTATTGATAGAAATGGCGTAATTCTTGCGTCGAACAAGACAGTATGCACAATTTCCGTTATACATAACCAGATCGAGGATCCAGAGGCAGTCATTGCCTGTCTGACCAAGGAGTTGGGGCTGACGGAGGAAGAAATACGAAAGAAAGTAGAAAAAGTATCTTCTATCGAAAAGATCAAGACCAATGTGGAAAAAGACATCGGGGATGCCATTCGTGCTTATGACCTTGCCGGGGTCAAGGTGGATGATGACTACAAACGCTATTATCTCTATGACCGCATCTTATCCAAAGTTTTAGGATTTACCGGTGGCGACAATCAGGGCATTATCGGGCTGGAGGCATATTATGATGAGGCTTTGCAGGGACAGGATGGAAAGATCCTGACCTATACGGATGCCCGTGGCGTAGAAGTCAAGGAATTGGGAGAAGTTCGGCTGGAACCGGTAGCAGGGGACGATCTTTATGTCTCGCTGGACTATAATATTTCCCGCTTTGCCACCCAGTTGGCAGAACAGACCATGCAGCGTCATCAGGCATCCGGTGTGGAGATCATAGTCATGAATCCGAAAAATGGGGAGATCTATACCATGGTCAACGTGCCGGAATTTTCCCTACAGGAGCCCTTTAGCCTGACGGAATACATGGAGGGGCAGACCGGAGAAAAGACGGATCTTTTAAATGAGATGTGGCGCAATATCTGTATCAGTGATACCTATGAGCCGGGATCGACCTTCAAGATCATCACAACGGCGGCGGCACTGGAAGAGGGCGTGGTCACGCCGGAGGAGTCCTTTTACTGTAATGGCAGTATCACGGTAGAAGATACGCGGATCCGCTGTCACAAGACGACCGGACACGGGAGCGAGGACTTTACCCATGCTATCATGAATTCCTGCAATCCGGTCTTTATTCAGTTAGGGCTGCGCCTGGGGGCACCGCGTTTCTTTCATTATTTTGAACAGTTCCAGATGCTTTCTACGACCGGGATCGACCTTCCCGGAGAGGGGGCGACCATCATGCATCAGTTAAAAAATGTGGGACCGGTGGAACTGGCGACCATTTCTTTTGGGCAGTCTTTCCAACTGACACCGATACAGATGGCATCTACAGTGTCCTCTCTGATCAATGGGGGAGAACGCATCACACCCCATATCGCACTGACCTGCCGGGATGGCGACGGCAAGGTGACCAAATCTTATAAGGTCGCGGACAAAGGCAGCGTCGTATCGGAGAAAACGTCCGAGACCCTGCGAGGTCTTTTATATCAGGTGGTGGCGGAGGGGACCGGCAAGAATGGTCAGGTCGCAGGCTTTGCTGTAGGCGGCAAGACGGCAACATCACAGATGCTTCCCCGCGGGAGCGGAAAGTATATCGCATCCTTTATCGGATTTGCCCCGGCAGAGGATCCTGAGGTCTTAGCCATCGTCATCATCCATGAGCCGCAGGGCATTTATTACGGCGGTACGATCGCGGCACCGGTATGCAGTCAGTTGTTTGAAAATATCCTGCCTTATCTGGGCGTGGAAGCGACTGAAAAAAATACGGATGGCGCAGTTGCGCAATAGCGTTAAAACACTTATACTATTTAGTTGAAAAAAATGAAATTTGCAAAAGAATGCATAATAAACAAGGAGTCGTTATGGTTGAAAAAATTTTATTTCCGGTACTTATTTCATTTGGGATAGCAACGATTCTGGGACCTATTGTTATTCCATTTTTACGGAGACTCAAGGTTGGACAGACAGAACGTGAAGAGTTGGAATCCCATCAGATCAAAACGGGAACACCGACCATGGGAGGTCTGATCATTTTGGCAGCGATCGTGATCACATCCCTTTTTTATGTGTCACGTTATCCGAAGATCATTCCGATCGTCTTTCTGACGGTAGGTTTTGGTGTCATTGGATTTCTGGATGATTATTTAAAGGTAGTCCTGCGTCGTTCGGATGGACTTTTGGCATGGCAGAAGATGCTCTTACAGATCGTTGTCACAACGATCTTTGCGGTATATCTGGTACGTTATACGGATGTTTCTTTGACCATGCTGGTGCCGTTTTCCGGTGGACATTACATTGATCTGGGCTGGCTTGCCATTCCGCTCATGTATTTTGCCGTGATTGGTACGGTCAATGGTGTCAACTTCACAGACGGACTGGATGGTCTGGCATCTTCGGTGACGGTACTGGTTGCAGTATTCTTTACCGTGGTAGCCGTAGGAATGAACAGCGGGATTGAGCCTGTGACCTGTGCGGTCGTTGGAGCACTCTTAGGATTTTTGCTCTTTAATGTCTATCCGGCAAGCGTCTTTATGGGAGATACCGGATCCTTGGCATTGGGCGGTTTTGTGGCAGCAACGGCATATATGTTACAGATGCCGCTCTTTATCCTGATCGTGGGTCTGATCTATCTGGTAGAGGTATTGTCCGTGATCATTCAGGTGACCTTCTTTAAACTGACACATGGAAAACGTATCTTTAAGATGGCACCGATCCATCATCATTTTGAACTTTCCGGTTGGTCAGAGACCAGAGTGGTAGCCGTATTTTCTATCATCACGGCACTGCTTTGCCTGATCGGATATGCAGCACTTTAACAAAAGAAGTCAGGAGGCAGATCGTGGATATTTCAAATAAGACAGTACTTGTCGTAGGAACAGGAAAAAGTGGTGTGGCAGCAGCAGAACTCTTGCTGCACCATGCAAAAAAAGTATATATACAGGATGGCAATGAGGCTTTGGATGTCTTAGCCTTTCGCAGCAAGAACCCGGAATTGACACCGGTGGAACTGATCCTGGGGGATGTATCGGAGGATATGCTAAAGAAATTTGACATTGCCGTTTTAAGTCCCGGCGTGCCGCTGGATATTCCATTGGTAGAAAAGATGAAGGCATTGGACATTACCATCTGGGGCGAGATCGAACTGGCATATGTCCTTGGCAGGGGACGTGTGGTAGCCATCACCGGCACCAATGGCAAGACGACAACGACAACCCTGGTCGGTCAGATCATGGCAAGACATTTTGCCCATGTTGCCGTGGTAGGCAATATCGGCATTCCTTATACGAGTATGGCAGAGCAGACGACAGACGATACAGTCGTCGTGGCAGAGATCAGCAGTTTCCAGTTGGAGACCATTGATACTTTTGCACCAAAGGCGGCTGCGATCTTAAATATCACGCCGGACCATCTGAACCGCCATCATACCATGGAAAATTATATTGCCGCTAAGGAGAGCATCGTAAAGAACCAGACCGGGGATGACCTGTGCGTACTCAATTATAATGACGAAGTCCTGCGTGCCTTTGGAAAGAACTTAGAGCAAAAGACCGTCTGGTTTTCCAGCACCGAGACTTTGCAAGATGGTCTTTATCTGGACGGTAACGAGATCCTGTGGGCAAGAAATGGTCAGAGGGAGCATATTATTTCGGTAGAAGAACTCAACATCTTAGGTGCGCACAATTACGAAAATGTTATGGCAGCGGTTGCGCTCTGTGACGGCATGTGCGTTCCGATGGAGACGATCCGGGAGGGACTGCGTGCCTTTCATGCAGTAGAACACCGCATCGAGTTTGTCTGCAAAAAGAATGATATTGCCTTTTATAACGATTCCAAGGGAACCAACCCGGATGCTGCGATCAAGGGCATCTGTGCCATGAACCGCAGGACAGTTCTGATCGGTGGCGGCTATGATAAAGAGTCTGCCTATGACGAGTGGATCGAGAGTTTTGATGGCAAGGTAAAACAACTGGTTCTGATCGGGCAGACGGCAAAGAAGATCGCAGACTGCGCCGAGGTACATGATTTTCATGATTATGTTTTTGCAGATTCTTTAGAGGAAGCCATAGACATTGCCTATGAGACGGCAGAACCGGGAGAGGCTGTTCTTTTATCACCGGCTTGTGCAAGTTGGGGCATGTTTGATAACTACGAACAGCGTGGAGATATCTTTAAAGCATATGTAAGAAATCTAAAGGAGTAATGCATGGAGAGAGCCGTGACTGCGCAAAAGAAGAAAAAAAAGCGCACCGGAACAACCAAATATATCGACTATACCTTACTGCTGATGATCATATGTATCTTAGGCTTTGGGCTTGTCATGCTGTACAGTACCAGTGCCTATAATGCGACCTTAAAGTTCGGCAGTTCCGTCTATTATCTGAAAAGACAGGCGATGTCGGCAGGGCTGGGCTTTGTCCTGCTCTATATCTGCGTCAAACTGGACTACCATTTTTTTGCCAAATTTGCGGGCGTGGCGTATCTCTTGGCGACGGTGCTTTGTCTGGCTGTAAACTTTGTGGGAACCAGCAGCCATGGACAGTCCCGCTGGCTCAATATTGCGGGCTTTTCCTTTCAGCCGTCCGAACTGGCAAAGGTTGCCGTGATCTTATATCTGGCAACGGTGATCAGTAAACGTCCGATGGCAATGCGCACTTTCAAGGGCAATATAAAACTGCTGGCAACGATCTTACCTATTTTTGTGGTGGTTGCCTACAACAACCTGAGTACCGCCATCATCATTGTGGGGATCGCCTTTATCATGGTCTTTATCTCCAGTCCAAAGACGGCACAATTTATCCTTGCCTTTGTAGGCGTTGTCTTGCTGGCGGTTGTCTTTATCTTTGGAACCTACCGGCAGGAGCGTGTGCAGATCTGGCTGCATCCGGAGAATTATGATACGGGTTATCAGACCTTACAGGGCTTGTATGCGATCGGATCCGGCGGACTTTTTGGCAAGGGACTGGGCGAGAGTATCCAGAAATTGGGCTTTGTCCCGGAGGCACAGAACGATATGATCTTTTCCATCATCTGTGAGGAATTGGGGCTTTTCGGAGCCATCTGCGTGATACTCATGTATATCCTTTTATTGTGGCGCCTGCTTTTGATCGCGACCAATGCCAAAGATATGTTTGGATCTTATCTGGTGATCGGTATTATGATACATATCGCCTTACAGGTCATCTTAAACATTGCCGTTGTGACCAATTCTATGCCAAATACCGGTGTTACGCTTCCTTTTGTCAGTTATGGAGGAACTTCCATCATGTTTTTGATCGCGGAGATGGGCGTAGCCCTCAGCGTGTCCAAGAGCGCGCATGTGGAAACTTAGGATAGAAAGAGGATGGAGACTGTGTCTGATGAGAAAAAAAGGAAGAAATGACCAAGAGATCCCAAAGAAAAAGAAGAAGAGAAGATTTTCCAAGTTCCGTTTTTACTTTTTTAACATATTCCTGGGCGTCATTATCTGCCTGCTTGTTGCAGCCATGGCGATCTATGCTTTTTGTACGGTACACACGGTGACGGTCAAAGGCAATACCGTCTATACGGAGGAGGAGATCAAGCAGTTGGTACTGGATGATTCCTATTCTAAGAATACGGTCTATGCCTGGGGCAAGAATCTCATAAAGCCAAAGACCGATATTCCTTTTGTGTCCGCGATCAAGGTAAAGATCAAAGGCTATGACAAGTTGGAGATCGACGTGACGGAAAAGAAACTTTTCGGCTGTGTTCTGCTTTCGGACAACCGTATGGCTTATTTTGATGAAGATGGACAGGTTGTGGAAATCTCGGACCGCCTCATAGAAAATGTGATGCAGGTGTCCGGCATCACTCTGGATAAGGCCAAGGTCGGCAGCAAAGTCGGACTGGAAAAAGACCAGTTGTCTTTCATGCTAAACTTATTGAAGATCTTAAAGAAATACGACATCGCGATCAGCAGTCTTTCTTTTGATGAGAGAGGACGCATCACG
>CAVLBP010000065.1:7981-12877 GCA_963661325.1 bacterium | reverse complement strand
GCGCATACTCTGCCGCCGCCTTATAAAAGCAGATATCCACGACATTGTCATCCACTTTGGCACCGGATAACTGCAATGCCGCATCAAAAGATTCTACCGCCGTCTTGTAGTCTGCCGACTGCATGGCAGTGATTCCTTCCTCTTTTTTTTCTTCCATCTGCTGTGTCGTCTTGCTGCCACAGGCACTAAAAAGTCCCAGACACAAGATCAGACCAAGACTGCCACACGCCAGACGTTTTATGACATTTTTGCATTCTTTACGCATTTTAAAAACTTCCTTTTATCTTGCATTTCTTCTTTTTCTACACATCCTTTATCATACCAAAACTAGGTTTTTTTGTATAGAATGGTTCACATTTTATTTGCATTCGCATAGGCTATTAAAAACATATGCAAAGGTTTTCTCATGTCAAAGACCATCATTATAGACCCGGGCCATGGCGGTTTCGACCCCGGTGCCGTCTATGAAAACAGAAAAGAAAAAGATGACAACTTGAGATTAGCCCTGGCAGTAGGTCAGGAATTACAAAACGCAGGATATCAGATCATCTACACACGCACAGACGATCGTTACGATTCACCTTACGACAAAGCGCAGATCGCGAACTCTGCGGGTGGGGATCTGTTTTTATCCTTCCATCGTAATTTTGCCGAAACCTCAGATCTCTATCAGGGTGTGCAAGCCCTTGTATATGATAAAAATCCTCTGGCGCTCCGCGTTGCCAAAAATGTCAATGAAAACTTGGAGGAGATTGGTTTTAGAAATCTGGGCATCGAATCCCGCAAGGAACTCGTTGTGCTTCGTCGCACTTCCATGCCGGCAGTCCTTTTAGAAGTCGGCTTTATCAATTTCAAAGAGGACAACCGACTTTTCGATGAGAACTTTGATGCTATTGCCCGTGCCATTGCCGATGGTGTGATGGCGGCTCTGCCACTGCGGACGGCACATACCCCGACGGCTTCTACCGAGCAGGTTCCACCTACACCACAAACCGCTTCTGATGCTTCGCAGACGGTTTCCGGCAAAACAAACCAAATGAGCGCAGATGCGCAAAATGCTCCTATGGAGGCAGCCTCTGCACCTGTGGAAAAAGCACGATCCATCGCGCCGGAAGCCAGTCCGTCCAATCCTGTGGCTGACATGCGCCGACAGCTGGCCGATGCGCCCTGTGAACCATTGCCCATGCCGGAAGAAAAACCCATGCCTCGTATGTGGTATTATGTGCAGGTTGGTCTTTTCCGCCATCCGGAAAATGCGGTCTACCTGATGGAACAATTAAAGGGGCAGGGGTATGCCGCGGTCTGGAAACGCATTGGCGGACTGATCGCCATCTGGGTCGGACCTGTCGATACCTTAGACGAAGCCGTCACCCTGCAAAGGGATCTGCAAAATGATGGTTATGAGACATTGATCGTCACCAATGACTATATCGGAAAGTAAATAAACAGGTAAACATGCATAATAGCCTCTCCTTACCATTTGCGGTAAAAAGAGGCTATTCATATGTCTTTCTAATATCTGCTTATTTCCTGCCGGATCTTATCAAAATATTCCACACCTATCTCATAACCATCTGCATGATTTCTTTGATGCCAACATTTATCATGTATATCCATGATCTGATCCAGTCGTTTTGCCGCATCTACAAGCTGATAGGAATTATCATACAACTTTTTGTAGCGGATCTGGGTCAAAAGCCATGTCAGGTTCAGTGTATTCTTTAGTTCATCCTGCATCTGCTGGTCATGCCAATCTATGACTTTCCACTGTTCCTGTAAGTTTTTGATTTTTTCCTCATACTTTGCCATATCCAGATCTTTTCGATTTTCAAAAGAAGCATGGTATTTTGCATTTTTTTCTTTTAATACCATATCATTGATCCAAACACTGCGCTGCATACGCTCCTGTGCCTGTTCGCGATCCAGCCCCAGAAGATCCAAGGTATAATGTGCCATGCTGCGGTTTGGCAGGCGAAACTCCTCATCAAGGTATAATCTGCCCAGTTCCAGCAAAAATCTGCCCAGACCATCCATCTTATTTTCTGCCACCAACATATCTAGGGCATCTGTCAAATCATCTTCCGATACCGGCTCTCCCCACGCACATGCTGCTGCATAAAATATGCCTGGATAAGATATTGGCAAGTATTGCAAATGTCCCAGATCTCCCCAATCCGTCACCATCATACCTTTCGCCTGATGCGTTTTAGCAGCATCGGACGTTTTTTTCACGCATGCTAACATATTATCCGTCAGACCGGTAAAACTGGACCATGCATTATCTCCCGGACAGAGTATAAAAGCATGCCCGGTTTCTGCCAATCTTTTCGCCCGGTCTTCCACCGGATGTTCGGCTTCATATCCCCAGTCCAAAAAGACTACATCATCCGGTATCTCCTTTTGGATTTCCGGGTATTCCAAGAGAACATCATCCCACATCATCATCTGCATATGCTCTTCCTGCAAATGCTTTCTGATCTTTCGGATATATGTCCCCAAGATAGGGGCTACGCCCTTTTCCTGCGCCAGTTTCTCATTTTTGCCTTTACATAATTGGAAGGCTTCATCCATACACACATGATAGCAACCGGCGCTGCTGCACTGTCCGACAGCGTCCAAAAGACCACATACAAAAGCAAAGGCTTTATCATCCCGAATGTCGATCACATCCGGCGGCATGTTGCCCATTGCCTGCATCCCCTGCGGGCACTCTGCAAAAGCATTATATGCATCCTTGGTCAACCATTTTGACATGTGTCCCAGCGTATTTTGACAAGGGATCAACTCTATAAATCTTTTTTTACAATACGCGTCCAACTCACGCAAGGCATCCAGCGATAAAATATCCCGCCCTTTCCACATTTCTTCATGATGCGGAAATTCCATGGGAACACCTTCTATGTATAACTGTAAAAAATTGATCTTTAACAGGGCTAAGAGATCGATCATTTCTTTCATAGTGTCCTGTTTTGGTATCTTTCCTCGGGAAATATCGAACAGAACGCCTCGCATTGGCAATGCCGGCTGGTCTTCGATCTGACAACAGTATAATGCATCTTGTCTTGCCAGTTGCAACAAAGTCATACATCCAAAAAAGGCGCCGCTTTCCTGTGCATACACGATATTTATATTACTTTCCGTAATGAATAGGCGATAGGCATCCCCGACCAGCGTTCTGTCTTGTGAAAAAGTAATATCGCCCGATTTTCCTTCCACTTCCTGCCATATTTCTTTTAGTGCATCACATGTTTTCTTCGGACAGGATGCGTCCAATCCCAGAATTCCCTGAAATTTTCCCTCATCCCACTGCATGCGATGTGGCTGTGGTAAAAGTGTCACACTATGCATCCTGTTCTTCCTCATCTTTTTCTTCACGCATATTTGCAATCGTCTTCTGCACCTCTACCATTTTCTCTTTATCCAATTTATAAAACAGCATAGCGATCACATTGCAGATCCATCCCACGATTGGCAATCCAAAACATAGAATCATGGTCAGGACAAAAACACCATTCGTTGCCGGATCTCCCATCTGCGGTACGGTACTTTTATAGCCGATAAAAGTAATGGCAAATGCCGCGATTGTAGATGCAAATGAAGTGATGATCTTATCGATCAGACTATAAACACCGGAAATAATCGCCGGCATATATTTTCCACTTCTCGCATACTCATAATCCACAACGTCTGCTCGCATGGAAGCCCCTGTTGTAGAAAGGATCATCTTACATCCTGTGATGCCTAACTGCAAAATGGCATAGATAAACATCGGAATGCCTACAACTCCAATAGACTGCATGCCATCTGCTCCCAAAAATACACAAAAACCTATCATTACAGCAACAATAACAATGGAAATCACAGACCATACGGTTGTTGCTTTCTTTGCGCCCCATTTTGCAACAAAGATACCACCACCAAAAGCAAAGATAATACCAATGATCATGGTAAAATTACCAATCATCGTTGCCGCTGCATAACTTCCGATCAAAATACCATTTAACATCGTAGTAATAATGGATTGTGCACCTGTCTGCTGTGCCAATTTGTCAGAAATTCCTGTCAACATATACATCTGACACGGCTTATTGTCTTTGATAATGGCGATCATATCCTTAAACTTGATCTTTTCTTCTTTCTTCGGCGCATTTCCCTGTGATAAAACCTCAAATGTTTCCGCAACATCTACTCTGCGAAGTGCGATACACTGTAATAATACAAAGATACCCGCAGTTGCTACATACCAGAAACATGCTTCTTTTAACATGGCAGCATTATACTGATTGTCGTAACGCGGCAATACTGCAAATGTAATGATATTATTGAACACAATTGGTGTGATGTAGGTATAAAGCGTACCCAAAACTCCCATCATAGGTCTTTGTGTTGGATCATTTGTCAAAATGATACCTACTGTGTTTCCGCCAATACCATTAAAGGTATATCCAATGATATACAAAATGTACAATAGCACAAAAACAACGATACCAGATACTCCTTGGAACTTGCCAACCGCCCAATCATACATCAAAAGTACTGCCAACGCTGCAATCGCCCAGCCTGCAACCGTAAAAATACGCACCTTTCCATGTTTCGGGTTCATACGTTCAAATAATGCGGCGATCATGGCATCCGTGACGCCATCCAAAAGTCGTGTTCCCGTAATGATAAGACCTGCCATCACTACAGCAATACCATAGCCTTCCGTTGCGATATAACTGGCATACATCATCAAAAGATAGAAACACATACCACATCCACCATTGGCATTTCCTAGGATCATTTCCAACATATTTGCCTTGCGATAGGCAACCCCATCTCGCTCACTTGCATGAAACAAGCCTGCTTTCTTTTTTTCTTTCAATCTTTTCTCCTCTCCTTTATCCATGTAATAAA
>CAVLBP010000065.1:0-7921 GCA_963661325.1 bacterium | reverse complement strand
ATTTTGTTGCATATATATATGAAATGTGATATTTTAATTTTATGAATACATTAGAAAAAATTTTTCATCAACTCAACCATATATCTCATGCTTTTCATATTGGCTGCGCTTACCTTTCCTCTGTGCAGGGTAAAAAAATAGATTACGACACAATGCCTGATTGTATCGTAATCTATATACTTTCGCTCTTTTATGAAATTACCGGGGTACAAGAACTTATTCCCGAACAGATCTATCTGACAAAGATTTCCGAAAACATCTACGCTTGGATACTCTTTACCTCTCCTGATACAGCCTTTCTGTTCGGTCCGGTAACCAACCAATATATATCCCTGCAAGAAATACATACCTTTTCACGGATGTGCGGTCTTACAGAGGAGCAAGTTCCCTATGCCACTTTTTCACTGCCACAAATTTCGGAATTGTCATGTTTGTGCGCAGAAGTCATTACGCAATGCCCTTATTGTCCTGAGGACATTATCATTCTTCAAAAAGAAATAGAACACACAGATTATACGGATAGTATTACTTATCGCCAGACAGAAGATCCTGCCCTTGCATTTTCCCACGACTACGAACTCATCTGGCTCAATCATATCAAAAACGGAACTCCGCTCGATATGCAACACCTGTCCGGTCAATCGCAAGCAGCAACAGAAAGTAACTTTATTTCCCGTCTGCGTTTCTATTGCGATCAAAAAAGATTGGAGTATCTGGCAATCTCACTTGTTACGCTTGCATCCAGATGTGCTATGCAGACTGGTGTTGCTTCCCAATCTGCCGTGCACGCCTCTGACTTTATTCTTCGTAAGATTCAGTCTGCCAAATCTAAGGATGAACTGATCAATGCCATTTATCTGACAGATCGCACCTTTACCTATATGGTTCAGCAAACACACAAATTGCCGGATAATATATCCCCCATTACCCGAGATGCAATCTCGTTTATTACCGAAAATATATTAAATGATTTTAATGTCACATCCATGGCTCATGCACTCGGCATCAATCGTTCCTCGCTATCCAGAGTCTTTTCACAGGACATGCACATGACCATCAAACAATACATTCTGCAAAAGCGCTTAGAAATCGCGTCCGAATTGTTGCTCCATGGCTCGTATTCTATCGGGGAAATCGCAGATATGTTGCACTTTCCATCTGCATCAAGTTTTACTACTTATTTTAAAGAAAAATATGGCAAGACTCCAACGGCATTTCGTCAATTTCATCCTTCTTCGGAATAAATGCCTGATCCTTTAATCTATGCCTGCCTCTGTATCGTCCGACTTCGGCAGTTTGATATGCACCTTGGTGATACGCTTTTTATCCACGCCCTCTACCCGAAGCATGACGCCATCCCCGGTCACATAGACTTCTCCCTTTTGTGGGAAGTGATCGAAAAGCCCGGTCAGATATCCACCGATGGTATCATAATCTTCTGACGTAAAGGCAAGATGCAATTCGTCACACAAATCTTCCAGATTCATAGAACCAAGGACATCATACTCCCTGTCACTGATCTGGATGAGATCATCTTCCTCATTGCCGTCAAATTCATCACGGATCTCGCCTACCAGTTCTTCCAAGAGGTCTTCTAAGGTCACAAGTCCTGCCACTGCACCGTATTCATCCAACACGATAGCAAGGCTTAAGCGTTCCTTTCGCATCTCCTCAAACAATTCCGAGGTATTCTTCTGTTCATAGGTAAAATACACTTTTCGCAGATAGTCCCGGATAGAAAAATCCTCTCCGCGCGGTGCTAAGATCATATCCTTCATATTGATCAGACCGATGATATTGTCCGTGTCTCCCTCATAGACCGGCAGACGCGTAAACATATCCTCTTTAAAAGTCTCCACTAATTTGTCATAGGACCAGTTCACATTGACCATAGTCATATCAATACGGGGTATCATGATCTCCTTGGCGGTCGCATCCGTAAAATCAAAGATGTTATGGATATACTCTCGTTCTTCTCCCTCGATCTCGCCACTCTCATGGCTGGCATCTACCATGATGCGCAATTCTTCCTCGGTAATGGCTCCCTCATTCTGGTTTGGATCTACGCGAAGCAGACGTAAAAATGCCAAAGATAACTTATTGACCAAAAAGATGACCGGTGTCAAAATCACCATCAAGCCCCAGATGATCTTTGCATAAGACAAAGATATCTTGGTCGCATTGAGTGTCGCCAGCGTCTTTGGAGAGATCTCACCGAAGATCAGTATCAGCAGGGTCAAAAGACCTGTTGCCACACCTGCGCCTACACTGCCCAGCAAGCGTATGGCAAGTGTCGTTGCCAGTGATGATGCTGACAGGTTGACGACATTATTGCCGATCAGGATCGCTGACAGCATCTTTGCCGAATCATCTGTTACCTTGAGCACACATTGTGCCCGCTTATCGCCCTCTTCTGCCATAGATTTCATTTTGATCTTATTGACGGTTGTCAGCGCTGTTTCCGCAGAAGAAAAGAACGCAGATAAAAATAAAAGAACAACCAAGATCACTAACTGAAGTATCGAGACGGTATCCAAAAAAACATCACTCCTTTTTCTTTCTTATAATAATATCTCGTTATTTCATTTTATTATATATTTTTTCTTTTAGAAATCAAGCAATACCAAGTATATTCCTCCGATTTTCACTCTACTGACGACAGATCATAGGAGAAAACCGCCATTTCCTTCTCCAGATTGGAAAAAGTCTGTAAGATCTTTTCTTTGCAGGCAGGATCGGCATACCAAATCGACTCCTCCATCAAACCTCCTGCTTCTTCTGTCTCCTTATTATAATAAGTCTGATCGATTCCTCTTAGGACAAGGGCATGGCTATCCAGATACTGCCCCTGATAAATACCGCTTTCTGTGATGCCGATCTTTACCAGACGCTCTGTCACATTCCCGGCACCATCCACTGCCTTATAGCGTGCCGTCACATAGCCTTTCTCCCCCAAAGAAAGCAGAGTCGCCGCATCCGGCAGATCCACATCCAGTACCAGTTCTTCTCCATCCTCGGCATCGCTTGCCCTTGCCGTTTTTAAGACTTCCTGTTTTGTCACCATGCCTTCCTTGACTTGATCTTTTGACCAGTAGCGGTTTTTTGCAGAAATCTCCGGCGGTCTGTCCCAGACACTGTAAAAAGTCAGGGGCTCCAATCTGCCATTGGCATCTACTTTTTCTCCCCCACTTTCCAAAGCCTGCATGCCCCAGGCATTTAAGTCTACGGTATCCCCCACAGAATAGACATCTGCATCCTTATAAATAGCATCCTTCCTTATTGCCCAGCCCATATGGGCATAGGTCTTTTTTTCCAAGACTTCCTCGGCAAAATTTTCGTCCCATACCAGACTTTCTTCTATGCGGGCAAAGGTGTTTTCCGGTAAAGAAAAGATCTTTTTACAACTGCCAATCCGATAATCTTCCCCGGCTGTCTGACCGTTTCCGCATATAAGAACATCCGCTATCACATCATAGTTTGCATAGAAGCAATAGTCCTGCGTGCATGCCTCCGCAGGAAATACCTTATCCTGTCCGATCTGCCAAAACTCCTCTATCGTCTGCGCGTTCTTGCTCCACCCGGTCTGTTCTAAGGAAGCAAAGGTTCTGCCATCATAAAAGACCGCTAAGGCAGGCGCACTTATGGTCTGTGCTTCTTTCCAGTACAGGGACTTTTGGTCTGGCAGTGAAAATGTCACATGGGGATTGTTCAGGTTTCCCGCAAAAGCAACCATATATGCTTCGGATACAATGACCTGTCCAACAGGCGCATTGGATCCTGTGCCCGCCCGCAGGATGGCAGACCGGTATTGCCCCTGATCCGCCTTCCATGTACTTGTGTGCGTATTTGCCAGCGCAAATTTTTCTTTCATCTGGTCTGCCGTATTCTGGGTCTTATCATAATCGCAGGATAGGACAAGTCGTCCCGGATCCGGTCTTTCTTCTTCCAGCGTCAGAGGGATCTTTGAAAGATTTTGGGATAGCGCACCGGACAGTCTTAGAATCCTGTCTTTTGCCAGCCATATCCCCTTGCCACAGATGGCGGTTTCCCCGGATAAATGATATTCTCCTTTTTGCAAAATATCATATGAGGTATTTTTCTCTATCCTGCCGTCTTTTTGCGCACAGTATGCCCCATCCACATTATCGATCCCCGTCCCATTATCATAAATGGCACAGGCGCTCACAGAAAGATTTCCACTATTACAAATGGCAGTCGTATTATTGTGCAGACTGCTTTTTTCTATCTCCCCGGTCGGACGATTGAAAAAGCCATGCACCAGCCCATGTGTATTGCCATAGATCTCACAGGCATCCAAAAGATAGGTGGATTTTGCCTCATTTGCCGTAGCCAGAACACCAGCCTGACTACTTTTAATCTGACACTGGCGTACCTCAATGCGGTTAACAGCATTAAGCCAAAGTCCGCAATTTGCCCCCTGCATACTGCACTCTTTGGCACTGCCGCTCGCCTGCCCCATATAAGAGATGCCCGCACCGCCATAGAGCCATTTACTGCCGTCATAGCGTGGTGCATCTGCCGAACAGTCTGTCAGATACATTCCGCCGTCCTGAATCATAAAGCCCCAGGAAGAGTCATAAGCCTGGCAGTTATTACAAATCAGCGTTGCTCCTCTGCCATCTGTGTTTCTTGCAAAGAAAGCTGCACCATCACAGTTATATGCCTGACAGTTGTTAAAGACACCAATTGCCGGGAATCCCGAGCCATTCTCTGATACAATATTAAAGCCGGTACCACCGCCAAGATTATTCACACCAATATAGCCATAATTCCAATTATTGCTCACAATAGTATCACTTCCGTACCATGAAGCATTGATACAATCCACAGCAGAAGATCCACCCTCTGCTGCTGCACCATTATTTCTGTGGTTGTTTCCATTGAGTGTCAGATTGCCCTCTGTGATCAGGGTCGCACCATTCTGCACCGTGATCATAGGTCCTGGTTGCGATAGGTTATTGACCATCTGGTGTCCGTTGCCGTTGATGGTAAAGCTGGCACCGTCTGTGATCAGCCAGCGTTCTGTCATGGGAATATCCTCCAGGAGGACAAACTTGGTCGCCCCGTTTAACCATGCGCCCAAGACAAAGTCTGTCCAAGAAGAACACATCCAGTAGTCATAGAACCAGCCACCGCCATAAGTCGCGGTTTGCAAATCTATGTTCGCGCGCGTTTTTTTGTTTTCTGCGGTTTGCATCTCTACGTCCGCGTATGCCGCCTCGATTTCTGTGTCTTCCATCTCTAGGTCTTGTATCTGTCGGTCGTCTGCTTCTGCCGCCATTCCTTCCATGTTTGTCTTAGACATCGCCCCATCTTCCCAACCGAAAACCAACTTTTCTGTATCTTGGTGCTCCGCCTGCTCTGTCAAGTCCATCCCCTGACTTTCCGCCCGAACCGGCAGCACATTTCCTCCGCCGGATATGACTGTAAGCACCAGCAAAAACATAGCACAGATCCTTTTCCCTTGTTTTCGTTTTCCCTGTTTTTCTCGCAATCTTCTTCTCATGGCTCCTCCCCATTTTCCTATGAATTTTATTTACTCAAAGCACGCATAATAAGTCTGCGTTTCCTCTACCTGCGCGGGAAATGCTTCCCCACTCCACCTATCTGCCTGTCTTGACCAGCCTAAAAACTTTCGTCCCTCGACCGCCGGAGTCTGCGGCAGGATAAAGTCTGCTCCATCCTCTACCTGATATGCCTGCCATAGTCTGTCGTCCACATAAAAACGCACCTCGTGATCTTCTTTTTCCATCTTTTGATCCCACAGGGCAGTTTTTGTCACGCGACAGGTTCCTTCTTTTCCATTGGGATGCCGGTAAGTCTCTGTTACCCCCACAGACAGCAGACCATTCTTGCTATCCACGCCGTAGACCTCTACCTTACAATCCCCTTTGATCCCCAGCCCTTGCATTTTGTCTTTTAAGATCCGGCAAAAAGCATCCGCCCATGCCTTATCATCTGTCCGGATTTCTGCCTGCTCCCACTGCTCTTCCATAGCCTGATCCAGTGCCAGCCCGACAGCTTCTTCCAAAGCCTTTTCATGATCGGTCCGCCCTTCTACCGTCAAGATCATGACAAGAGAAAGCAGCAGAATCGCAGCAGAAATCAGACCATACACGATATATTTCATCCTTGTCCCCCTTCCTCCACTCGCAGATAGATCCATCCCTTTTGGCTTGCCCCTTGCGCATCCCAAAGCGTAACTTTTGCCCGATAGATGCCACTATGCCAAAAGCAATACGTTTCTTTTCCCGCCGCATCCTCCTGCGCTTTTATCACTTCCCTGCTATCGGTATCTTCGATCCAAAGGATGGCAAGAGATGCCTCCTTTCCCTTGGCATCCCTTGCTAAGATCATCTCCTCTGCCTTATAGACATTTCCCACCAATAGGGTCTGCGTGGTCGCTGTCGGCACCGACGTTGCTTTTGCGCTTTGCATAGCACGATCCGAAGCCTGCATCCCCAAAACCTCCTGCCCCATCTGCTCTTTCATCTGCTTTCCCAGTGTCCGAGACAGCCCCTTTTCTCCTGCAAAAGACAGGCAGAAAAACAAGGTCAGCAAAGCCCCGGCTACCACCATGACAAGCAAAGTCCTGCCATAGTTTCTGATTATTTCTGTCATATTCTCCCCTTATCCAAACATGTGCTCTAATGCCAGTTCCAGCCCCGCACCCAAAGGTGTCCTTAACTGCTGCCAGAACAAAATTCCCAGCATGACGGTCGTAACGACCGCCAGCAGCATTTCCCCGTAAGTATCCATAATCTCTTTCATCGCCCTTCTCCTCTCTTTACATACAAAATGCCTGTATCGCCAACAGGAAGATACCACAAATACTGCCACCGATGACGCTATAAAAAAGCGCCATTCCATAATCCCGCATAATTTCCTGCATCTGCTTCCTCCTTTACCATAAATCCGCCTGAATCGTTCTGCTATTTTCCAAGTTAAAAAAGGGAATGCCATAGGCATAGGTCAGCGCCAGACTTCCATAGGCTGCCTGCTTACTCTCCCCCGGTCGATAAACTTCCACACTAAGGCCATAGTCCATTTCCTCTGCATCCGCCTGACAGGCTTCGATCACATTCTTTGCAAAATGTGCTGCCTCGATCCTTTCGGCGCTAGCAGTCAGAAAGGCATTTGCATTTCGCGCAGATACCGATGTCGCCGTAATGCCAATCCCCGTGACCGTCAAAAGCATGAGACAGAAAATCCCGATAAATGATTTTATAATGACTTCCATAAACTTTCCCCTTTCCTACATCTGCAAGACACTGCTTGCCATCATGACATAAAAGAGCATGACCATGTCCACTAACATCTTGGCTCCCCCGGTCAACTGCGGTGCTAAAAATAAGGCATAGAGCCCACCCAGGGCGTCCTCATTTTTCATCTTCTGTGCCTGATCGAAAAGCAGTTGATTTCTACGGATAATATCACTGATCTGGCTGGATGCATTGCCCCCGGTGCCCTCCGACAAAGAATAAAGCATCTTCATAGAGGACTGTACTTCCGGCAGGGCATAGGTCTGCAAAAATGCCAGATAAGGTTCCATGTCTGTCGGTCTCTGCTGTAGATCCTGTATCAGTTGACGCAGTTCCGGCTTTAAGAGCAGGGGCGCTTCCTCATAGGATTCCATGATCGCCACCTGCACATTTTCACTCTGCAAGAGCAAAGACACTTCCAAGAGCCACTGGGGAAAGACTTTTTGCAGGGCACGGGTCACCTTTCTTTTTGCAATCCCATAGCCCAATTCTCTTTTCTCTGCCGCATCACACCGCTTTACTTTTTCATACTGGCGGAGTAGTTCCTTCTCATCACAAGTCTCCTCCATACTGCCACTTGCCAGTTTCTTATCCGCCACATAAAAGATCCACAGATCGATCAAAAGAGTCGCCAGCGT
>CAVLBP010000064.1:0-13121 GCA_963661325.1 bacterium | reverse complement strand
CCCATAGACCGATCTTTAAAGAGCACCGGTCTATAGGTTCTTCAATATCACAATAAGATGTCCGTATGTATGATAAAATTATAAGTCGATTCTGCCTGCGTATTCGCTTTCCCCTGATGTCACTACATAATAAGCCGCTCTTTCTTCCGGCTTGATATATACCTTGATGTCAGAGATAGCCTTTCTCTTGTTCTCTGCCTTGAATGCAGCCTGTGCATTGGCGATGATCTCGTCAACCTTGAAATCTTCTCCGCCAAACTGTAATACCGCAGACTTGGTCATTTCCGGCTTTTTCTTGGTGGTCTTTCTGGTCGTTGCCCTCTTGGCAGTCTTTTTAACGGTATCGCTTGCCTTCTTGGTCTCGGTAACGACAGCCTCAGCCTGCTTTTCTGCCTCTTTCTTGACTTCTGTAGCCACGTTTTCAGCCTGCTTCTTTGTCTCACTTGCGGCTGCCTCGGTCGCCTTCTTTGCCTTCTCAGCACCAGCCTTTACGGAAGATGCTGCCTTTGTTGCTGCAACCTTTACGCTCTCTGTGGCTTTCTTGGCTTCCTCAGCCATTTTCTTCATATCAACTTTTTTCGTATCTGCCATAACAAACACTCCTTTTCCTCTGATAACTTTTATCTGTTACTAACTTTTATTATACACATTCTTCCCAAAATATCCAATTTAAAAGGTTATTTTATCGTCTAAAGTAGTAAAAAAAGAATCGGTCGTGATCTTGTCGTTCTTATCGATCGTGATCTTATCCCATAATTTCTGGTTAAAATCGGAATAATAGTCCGTCTCGATCGCGGAGATCACATCTTCCATCGCCTGTTCCTGTCGCTGGCTGACAATGGCAACCTTGTTCTGTTCTGAGAGTTCTTCGTTATATTTATTGACACATTCAAAAAAATAGTAACCATCCTCTGTCTGGATCATATCGGAAATATCCCCATCATCCAACTGGAATACCACATCCTCTACGGCTGTGTCATAGGTATTCCTGCCAAAAGTCACATGGATGCTATCAGCCTGGCTATAAGAACTTGCCAGACGGTCAAAGGATGCCCCGTTCTTTAACTGGGTCGCAATGTCTTTTGCCAAAGATGCATCCGTCACATAGATGACATTGGCCTCCATGATCCGTGCCTCATCCTCACTGACATTCTCATCGACACCGCTCATCAACTGCTTGTAGACCTTTTCTGCCAGCGCATAATGCTCATACATCCCGGTGATGTCCTTTTTGGAAGCCCCGGTGTATTTGCGCTCCGTCCGGTTCAAAGACTTATAATAAGTCTCTGCCGCCTGTGACACCTTGTCTTTTTCATCCTCGGAAAGTTCGATCTCCTTGGTCTGGGCATACATATCCAGCGAGTAAACCTTGGTCAGATGGCTGATCACTGCGTCCTTGATACTCTCCTCCATGGTCTTGGTATCATAATCATCTGACCACAGGTCTGTATCATAGATCTTTCCATACAGATTCTTATAATTTGCCAGATAGACCTTTGCCTCTTCGCGCGAGCACGCCATCTGACCGATCTTAAATACCGTGTGTCCCCCGCTCTTGGAGGCAAAATACACCTGTCTGTCTCCGATGGAACAGCCTGTAAAAAGCAGTCCCATCCCTAAAGTCAGAGCCAGCAAAAGTGCCGGTATTCTCTTCTTATACTGTCTCATACAACTATCCTTCTACTACCAGATATCGTCCGTCTCCGATGACAAAGACTTCCTCTGCCTCTAAGATCTCCTCTTCTTCCATGCCTACGATATCCATCTCATCTTCCAAATATTCGATGACTTCGTCCTTGTTGTCACAGACCATAGCCATGCAATCCTCCAAGAAGGCTTCTGCCTCCTCCGGTGTCTCGGCTACCTCCTCCGGGAATAATTTCAACTGCTGCTCAAGAAATGCCTGAATACATGCCTCATCGTATTCGTAACTGCTCATTTCAAAAGTCCTCCTACTTATTATTTCTTCTTATGTCACAGATCTAGCAGTCTGTGTCACAATCGCATTTTCCACGAAACACTGTATAGTATAAATACTTGCCCCTCACAATGCAATGGTTTTTTCCAGATAAAAAGAATAGATTAAAATTTCTTTGACCGGCAGATCCATAGTGCGCCCCAATGCCAGTGCATACAGATGCAGTTGTGCCTGATAACGCTTGATAAGTTCCTCGGCATTTTGAACGCGGTCGGTCTTGTAATCCAGCAGTACAATGCCGTCCTCCTCCACAAAGAAAACGTCAATGATCCCCTGCACCAAGACCGTATCGCTCCGGCTGTCGGATTCTTCTTCGGCAAAAAGTTCCTGTGGGAAAAGACTCATGACAAAAGGCTTTTCCACATAAAGATCCTCTCTTTCCGCCGCCTGCATCATGCGTTTTGCCACCCCTGTCTCCATAAAGGCATAGAGGCGGTCCATCTGCAAAAGTTCTTTTTGCTCCAAAGTCATACGCCCCTCATCAAGCATCCTACCTGCCTGTTCATCCAGACTGGTCCTGCCTGTATAATGACAAAAATCAAAACACTCCATAAACCTATGCATGGCAGTTCCCCGCAGAGCGCCGCGTGAAACCTCCTGCGCCTTTTTCTCTGCGATAAATGCCGGGACGATCTCTTTTGTCTCCTCTTTCAAAAAGTCCGGGCGCGCGCTTAACTCGTCCGCAAATGCCTTTTCCATCTGCGCATGTTTGATCTCCGATACCGAATACTTATTTTTATATTTTCCGACGGATGCATAAGGATAGACATAAGCCATCTCCTCTTCCAGTGCTTTTACCCAGGACGGCTTAGCCTGTCCGCCCAAAGCCGCCAGTGCCTCCTTTTTCGCCTGCTTATCCATCTGTTCCGCCACTTCCGTCACTACGACTTCTTCCGGAGAAATCACCTGTATCGGATAGTCCTCCCGCTTTGCCGCCGTCGCGCGCACGATCCATTCTAAATAAGTCTTGGCTCCCTCTCTCTCAAAAAAGGTCAGTTTTCCGCGGTTTTCCTGCCATTTTTCTATGGTTTCTTCTGCTTTTTTCAGGCTTCCCGTCAGGATCAGTTTCTCTTTTGCTCTGGTAAGTGCCACATAAAGAATACGCATTTCCTCGCCACAGGCATCTTCATGCAATCTGCGCGCAACTACCTGTTTATAAAGCGGTGTCGTTTTCGTCTGGTCCTCATAATCGACCAGATCCAGTCCCACGCCCAGATCACCATGCAGGATCATAGAACCCTTCTGGTCTGTTTCATTGAACTGTTTGCCCATACCGGAAACAAAGACGACCGGGAACTCCAGCCCCTTGCTTTTATGGATACTCATAATTGCCACAGCATCATCATTATCACTGATGAGTTCCGCCTCACCCATATCCACCTGGTACTTTTGTAGTTGTCCGATATAGTTTATGAAGTGAAAGAGACCTTTATAACTGGTATTCTCATAAACGACTGCCTGTGCCATGAGTTTTTCCAGATTTGCCCGCCGGCTCTCCCCACGCGGCATTGCACTTACATAAGTCAGATAGCCGGTCTTTTGCAAAAGCATTTCGATAAAGGAATGGATAGGCGTATCTGCCACCTGGGCTCGCATATCCTCCAAAAAGATCAGAAAATCTCCCACCTTTTTTTCCTGCGGATGCTCTTTTGCATAGGCCTGCATGGCTTCATAGAGGGACAGTTTCGGCTCTGTCATACGGATCAAAGCGATCTGGTCACTGGAAAAGGAAAACATTGCCGAATGCAGGACTGCCGCAAAAGGAATATCCTGCCTTGGATTGTCAATGATACGGAGCAGGTTTAAGACCGTCTGTACTTCGGTCGTATCAAAATAACCGGTCTTATTTTCCGCAAAAGCCGGTATGCCGTTTTCTTCCAAGACTGCGATCATACTCTCTGCCATACTTCCGGGACTGCGCAATAAGATGACCACATCGCGGTAGCGCATGGGACGCAGACTTCCGGATGCCTTATCCGTGACAAGTTGTGTCTTTTTCATAGCATTGATCTTATCTGCAATGATCTTTGCCTCAAAGGCAATGCGGTCCTCGATCCCCGCATCCGCCATAAGATCACTGTCCTGGTCTGCAATCAGAATCTCTCCCCGAAAGTCAGTATCAGACTCTTCCGAGGCAAAGAAATCCTCCGGTTTGGAAATACCGGGATAGGCCGCACCGGGATAGAGTGCCGCCAGATCGTCATATTCCACATTGCCGATATCCGCATGCATGAGTTGGTAAAAGACATCATTGGTAAAGGTCAGCACCTCATTTCTGCTTCGGAAATTCTGGTGCAGGTCAATGGCAATACTGCCTTCTTCCCTGCCATGGAATCTCTCGTATTTATCCATAAAGATCTCCGGGCATGCCTGACGGAAACTGTAAATGCTCTGCTTGACATCCCCCACCATAAACATATTATGTCCGCCGATCTCTTCCTTTGATACACTGCTTAGGATCTCTTCCTGAATATAGTTGCTGTCCTGATATTCGTCAATCATGATCTCCTGATAGTATGCCTGAAATTCTCTGGCGGTCGCCGTCGTCTGCTTGGTCTTTGGATCTTTTAAGATCTGCAAGGCAAAATGTTCTATGTCGTTAAAATCCATGACATTTTTGCTCCGCTTGTAGGCGGCGAAATCATCCATAAAGCAAATGGTCAGACGGACCAATTCCCGGACATAGGGCTGTAACTGCTGCATCTGCCGGACGATCTCTTCCAAAGAAAATGCGCCGTAATCACTCTTTGCCTTTTCCAGGCTTTTTTTGATGGCATCCCGCCCATCCTTTACCCGGTTTAAAAGGACTTCATCGCCGTCAAAACCGCGCGGCTTGCGTCCGATCGCACCGTATTTTAAATCCCGGAAGGCATCATAAAAACGCTGCTTCTCGCCAAAGGCTAACATGTCCTCATATAATAAGATATCCTGCTGCAAGCCCTTTTCGTAAAAAATAGGTCCATCCGGCTGCCTGCACAGGTCGATCAGACGCTCGGTCTTAGCCTTTGCCTCCTCTACCTGTATGCGTAGTCTGTCCAGTAGAAAAGCAAACCATACACTGTCCTGCAAATCCTCAGCTGAATGGATCTCGTAAGCATCCACCAGGGATTGCAGCCATTCTTTTGGCCATGGGTAGGACTGCGCCTTATCAAAGAGGCGCAGGATCATATCTGTCACTGCCTGATCCGAATTGCCCCGGACGTAAGCATTCATAAAAGAATAAAAGAATGCGTCCTGTCCTGCCTGCTCTGCCGCCTCATACTCTTTTTGCATCATGGCATCCATAACGCTTCTTCGCATGAGCAGCATTTCTCCCTCATCACCGATACGATAATCCGGTTCCAGATCGATCTCATGGAAATGATTGCGCACGATATAATTACAAAAACTGTCAATCGTCGTGATCTGGGCATTATGCACCAGGGTCGCCTGCCGCATCAGATGCACATCCCCGGGATTTTCTTCCAATTTAGCATTGATCGCCAAGAGGATCCTCTCACGCATCTCCGCTGCCGCTGCCTTGGTAAAGGTCACAACCACGATACGATCTACATCGATCGGTTTCTTTTCATCCAGAATGCGCCGGATGATACGTTCCACCAAAACTGCCGTCTTACCGGAACCGGCTGCCGCAGAAACCAACATATTCTTTTCTCTGCTATCAATGACCTGCTGCTGGTCGTCTGTCCACTGTGGCACCTTACTTCTCTCCTTCTCTTCTTTCTTCTCTATAAGAATCCTTTTGCAGATCTTCCTCCATGCGCGCCAAGATCTCCTCCCGGTCTATTTTGTCGGGAAGCCTGCGATAGGAAAAACCATCCATCCGGGCATCAAAACCACAGATACCATGGTATTCGCAATACATACATCCATTTTCATTGCCCATGCGATAAGGTGCACAATCAATCCTGCCGTCCACGATCTGTTTGCCAGTCTTTTGCATCAGCATACGGACATAGGAGGACACCAGTGCAAACTCATCCTCGGAAAGCGCACTTGAGGTCTTAGACAAAGATCCGTCCTTATTGATCCCCGCCGGGATCACATCCGACCGTCCTTCCAGCCCATGATGCAAAGCCTCGATCACATGCAGATCTGCGTTGACGACGCCTTTCATCTGCAATTCTTTTAAAATGGCCTGCTCTTTTTCCTGCTCTGTCCGATCTTCCGCCCTAAGAAGGGGACGGTCGATATGGTAGTAAAACATGGCACCGGGGCTGATCTTCTTTTGCGGATAGGCTTCTTTTAGTCCCTCTGCCGTCGCATCCATATAAAGAACCAACTGCACCTGTAGTCCCTGGTATAATTGCGCAAAGTCTATATCTTTGGCACCGGACTTGTAGTCTACGATCTTGACATAGACAGAAGATCCGTCCTGATAGAGATCCACGCGGTCCACTTTTCCGCGCAGGCGCATGGTATGCATCTCATCCAACTGAAAACGCAAAGCATCCAGATCGGATACCTGCCTAAAATCCACCTCAAAGGCACTCGGCACAAATGAGCCCTTTCGCACCTGCTCCGTCAGTGCATGAACTGTCTGTTGCAGGGTCTTTTCCATCCGTCGTAAGATATAGCGGTCGCGCCCCTCTTCCAAAACCTCTGTCTTAGCCATGGTCTGATAGGTATAGGCAATGGATTCTGCCAAAAGGGCATCGCTTTGCTCCCGGCTGATCGTGTACCAGTTGACATCCTCTCTTTTTAAAAGCCGCTTAGAATACTCCTCCAAGGCTTCATGATAAAGATTTCCCATATCTGCCACTTCAAAGGCATGCTCTGTGCGTGGAAGCAGCCCCAATCCATAGCGCAAAAAGTAAGCATAGGCGCATCTGGCATACTGTTCCAACCGGCTGACACTCTCTGTGATGGATGATCCATAAAGGGCATCCAGTGCGGCTTTTGACAGCCTTTCTTCCTTGTGCTCATAAAAGGCTGCATCCCGCAGGCGCCGGAACCCTGCTGCATCGTTGGCTTCTTCCCATGCCAGACATGCCAAAAAGGCATCCTCTGTCCTGCCTGCCTCCACATACTGACGCAAGAGGTCTACATAATAGTCCTGTGCTGTCTCCGCAGTCAGGATGCGGTTTCTTGCCGGAAGTTCTTCCAATTCTTCCACCCGGATGTCCGGGAAAAGTTGTAATAGGGTCTGGATCAGATAAGACCTGCGCACCGCCTTACTGTCGCCGTCCACACGTGTATAAGTCACGACCAGTTCCCTTGCTGGCTTTGTCATGACAAAATACAGATAAAAGCGCTGCATAAAGGCTTTTTGCCGGTCTGAAGGCGCGACCTCCACATCCAGTGCCATCAGTTGCTCTCGATCCAGTTGGGACAAAATACCGCCATTGCCAAGTGCTTTTGGAATGGCACCATCGTTTGCCCCGATCAGATACATGGTATGGATGTCCGAAAGACGGGTACGCTCCATATCGCCGATCACGACACAGTCCTTATCCGGCGGGATCATGCCGACTGCGATCGACTCAAAACCGGAGGATAAGATTTCCCGATACTCACTCACCGTCATGGCTTCCTGCCCCAAAATGGCAACCACTTTGTCGAGTAGATCCATACACTCGCCATAGATCTGCCGATATTCCTGACTCTTTGCCACATGCCCTGCGGTCTCATAGGCTTCTGCCTTTTCCTCTAACTTTTCCTGCACATGATAATAGGTCAGATACTCATAAAGCCCATAGGAAAGGGCTTGTACCGATACGCTCCTTGCCGGTGTCAGCCATGCCCCCGGTCTTTTATCCTGTGTCTTTTCATCCTGCGCAAATACCGTCTTTACAAAGTGCTCGATCGGTGCAAACAGACGCAGACGGATCTCGTTTAAGGCAACCAGGTCTTCCGGACTATAGCCTCTTGGCATGATCGTAAAAGGCTCGCTGTACTTCTTTCGTCCCCGTATGCCGGATGCCAGCAGATAATTTTCCAGACGATCGATCTCATCCACGCTCAGATCACTCATGCCGGTACGGAGCAGACGCATGATGCTCTCGTAGGAGAAATTCTCCTCCAAGACCATAAAAAGACCATAGATAAACTCGATCATAGGATGAAAAACAATCTCCGCCTTGACATCCAGAAAATACGGTAAATGATATTGCTCCATGACTGCCGGAGCACTATAACGATAGGTATCCAGATCTGCACATACAATGGCAAAATCACGATATCTGCGCCCCTCCTGCCGCACGGCACGCGTGATCTCACTGGCAGCATATGCCAGTTCCTGTCTTGGATTTTTCAGGCTGACAATACGGATCGCATCCTCTGATGACGCACCCTGCTCCCATGCATGCGCCAACGGGCGGAAAAAATTTGCCTCCAGATGTGCCAGTCTTCCGCCTGCTATAAAACGTCTTTCCTGCGCATTATCCAGTAAAACCGGATCTTCCAAGAGACAGCCTGTCTGCCTGCAAAGATCTACCAGTTTTGCCATAGTCTTTTTGCTCATGGCGAAAAGTTCCTCGTCATGGATCCTGCCAAAGAATTCTTCTGTAATATCACATGTGATCGTTACCATGATCTTGTCCGCAATGCGAAGCAGCATTTCCACCACTTGATTTTGGATGGGTGTAAAGCCCGTAAATCCGTCAAAGACAATGGTCGATCCCCGCAAGATCCTGGAATCTTTCGCTACATCTAAAAACTTTTGCAGGATCTGCTCTGTTGTGATGTAAGTTCCTGCGATCTTTTCTTCAAATGCCCGGTACATGGTGACCAGGTCTGCCCCCTTGTAGCGGAAACTCTGGCTGAGTTCCGGTCGCTGCATGATCTCTTCCAAGGCATCCGGCGTGATATTGTATTGGGAAAATTCCGATATTAAAGACTTGACCTGGGCAATATACCCAGGCCGTTTCATATTCTTTCCAAGTGCATGTAATTCTGTTTCCTGCTCCTGTGCTACTTTGCGCAAGAGCAGGTTCTTACCGGTCTCCTCTAGGATCTCTAAGGTATCCGTCCCCAGTTCATCAAAAATACGATATGCCATACGATCAAAACTCAGAACGTCGATATTCATGATCGCATGCTTTGGATGCATAGCCACAAGTTCCTCCTGGGTATGCATGGTAAACTGCTCCGGCACGATTACCAGATATTTTTTTTGCGGATGCTGGGTCGCCTCAGCGATCACCTGCCTGTAAAGATAGGTAGACTTACCACTTCCCGCATTTCCTATCACAAACTGTAGTGACATATTTTATCCCCGCCTTTTTAGTACTGGTCATATCCCTGATCTGCCGTAGCCGCCTGCTGCATTCTGCGGTTCTGATCACCGATCCTGATCGCATCATAAAGCATGGCAGATGCCTGATTGTAGTAGCCATTGACCCAGAAAATGTCTACAATGCCAAATGTAATAATACCCAAAATCTGCCAACCGATAAAGGTAAGGTCAAACCAGAAAGCATCCAATTTGTTGCCCTCCATCATGCGTTTACTGATGGCAAAAGCCTCGGAACTGCTCATGTTTGGATTCTCAGCCAGAAGATATGGTATCATGCGATACTCATAGGACTTGACAATACCCGGGATGACAAAAAGCAAACTCCATAAAAAAGTATAGAGTTCTTTCAAAAACATAGTTTTTACACTGTTTAAATAATTGCGGTCAAAGGAATACCCCAATTCCTTGAGTTCTGCCTTTTGATGGATATTCTGATAATAAAAACGACGACTGCCTACAATAAGCGGATTACCAACAAAAATACCAAAACAGATAGCGACCACTCCTGACACAAGCGTAGTACCCAATGCCAAACTGCCAACTATAGCCCCCAGTCCGGAAACCGGCTGGCTAAACATAGTATCCTCATGATACATCATTCCATCGTCTATATCATAGTAGGCATCATGCTGATAGGTTTGCTCTTCATTTTGGTCGGAAACATACTGTTTCACATTAGTAGTAACGCTATAGCCTCCTGTCACTATAGCCAGCACCACCCCCACAAGAAGCATCTTCCAATAATTTATCTTCATACATTCCTTTGCTTTTTGCTTTAAAATTTTGTTATCCCACATAGTTCTTCTCCTTTTTATGCTTCCTCGTTCATCTTTGCAAGTTTCTTCGCCTGATCGGCTGCGATACAGGCATCGATGATCTCCTGGATGTCTCCGTTCATGATCTTGTCCAACTTATAGAGGGTCAGATTGATCCTGTGATCTGTCACACGTCCCTGTGGAAAGTTGTAGGTACGGATCTTCTCGGAACGATCTCCCGTACCGATCTGGCTTCGTCTTTCTTCTGCTTCCGCATCCTGCTTTTTCTGCATTTCCAGATCGTATAACTTGGCACGCAAAAGGGCAAATGCCTTTGCCTTATTCTGCAACTGGGATTTCTCTGTCTGGGAATAAATGACAATACCGGTCGGATAATGAGTCAAGCGCACCGCAGAGTCCGTCGTGTTGACACACTGTCCACCGTTTCCGGACGCTCTCATAACATCAATACGGATATCCTTTTCATCGATCTGTACGTCTACTTCCTCTGCCTCCGGCATAACAGCCACGGAACAGGTCGACGTCTGGATACGTCCCTGGGACTCGGTCTCCGGTACACGCTGTACACGATGTACCCCGGATTCATACTTGAGCACGGAATAAGCGCCCTCGCCCTTTACCATAAAGTTGACAGACTTCATACCACCGATGCCTGTCTCGTCTGCTTCTAACAGTTCCACTTTCCAGCCACGGCTTTCTACATAGTGCACATAAAGGCGATACATCTCTGCCGCAAACAGGGCTGCTTCCTCTCCGCCTGCGCCTGCACGGATTTCTACGATAACATTCTTATCATCATTCGGATCCTTTGGCAAAAGCAGGATCTTTAACTGTGTCTCTAATTCTTCAATGCGCTTTCTTGCTGTGGAAAGTTCTTCCTTTAACATATCACGCATTTCTTCATCGGATTCTTCTTCTAACATGGCAAGAGAATCGTCAACGGTCTCCTTGCATGCCTTGTATTCCTTATAGGCTTCTACGATCGGTGCCAGATTTGCCTGCTCCTTCATCAGGTTGCGGAAACGATTGGTGTCGTTGGCAACATCCGGTTCGCTTAATAGGTTCATGACTTCTTCGTAGCGAAGAATCAGGTCGTCTAATTTATCAAACATATTGGTTCACTCCTTTATTATTTCAATCTATACGCATCTGGCTAGCCTCTCACGGCTTAGCGTCAGCATCCGCTACAAGTCGTGCAGGCGGGCGCGGACAACGCGGTCATTACCGGCATAATCTTTGATGACGGCGATGTCACAAAAGCCTGCCTGCGTCAGCAGATCCGGGACGCTCTCTCCCTGATCGTAGCCGATCTCAAACAAAAGCCAGCCGTCCGGCTTGAGATACTTCGGTGCCTGAGCAATGATCTTGCGGTAAAAATACAGACCATCCTCGTGCCCGTCCAATGCCCGCTTGGGCTCATGGCGGATAACCTCCGGCATGAGTTCTTCCAGATCCTGCCTTGCAATGTAAGGCGGATTGGAAACGATGACATCAAACTCGCCTGTCACTTCTGTAAAGAGATCACTGACCAGCCACTCAGCCTCCACCTGATTGTGTGTGGCATTTTCCCTAGCGAGTGCAATGGAAGTCTCTGCCACATCTACACCCATACCCTGACAAGTCTTTTTTTCATGCAAAAGGCTGATCAGGATACAGCCGCTTCCGGTACACATATCAAGAATCCGATCGCCGTCCTTGAGGACAGACAATGTTTCTTCTACCAGAGACTCGGTGTCCTGTCTGGGGATCAAAACCTCCGGTGACACCGCAAAAGACAGTCCCATAAATTCCTGTTCCCCGGTGATATACTGCAAAGGTTCATGAACTGCGCGCATTTTTATAACCTGACGATAGCGCGCTATCACATCTTCCGGTGCCTGGTCCATCATACACATAAGATAGGATGCCCGGTTCATGCCGGAAACATATTCCAAGAGATACTCTGCATCGATCTGTGCGTCTGTGATATCCGCTTTTTGCAGTTGTCCCATGCCCTCTTTTAAGAGTTCTCTATACTTCATCGAAGCACTCCTTATTTTCTTCCTGGAACTTTTTCCAGTCAAAGACCGCTTCTACCGATGCCATCCCCACTTCGATCATGGCATCGTCCGGCTCACTGGTCGTCAGATTTTGCAGCCACAAGCCCGGCTTGCTTAGAATCTGCACCAAAGGATTTTCACTGCGCCCCGCCAGACGGATAAACTCATAGGACACACCTGCGATCAGAGGAATCAAGAGCAGGCGACAGACCAGCTGCAAGACCGGTGAATCAAAGCGGATAAACATAAATACCACCACACTGATAATGAGCACAAAGAGTAAGAAACTGGTTCCACAGCGTTTGTGCTGGCGCGAACTCTTACGCACATTTTCCACCGTCAGCGGCAGACCATGCTCAATACAGTTGATGCATTTGTGCTCCGCCCCATGGTACATAAAGACCCGCTTGATGTCCTCCATGCAGGAGATTGCCTTCACATAGACCACAAAGATCAAGATGCGGAAGATGCCCTCGATCAAAGCCATCAGCATTGTCGAATCTATAAATCTTCCCACAAAACGGGAAAAATAATATGGGATCAAAAGAAAAATGACCAACGCCAAAACAATGGAAAACAAAAGTGTCCCCGTCATTTCTGCCTTGTCCTGTTTTTCTTTCTTTTTCTTTTCTTCCTCCGTCAAAACCTTTGGTTCTTCCTCCTCGAAATAGGACGCCGAATCCATCAGCGTTGACATACCGATCACAAGGGAGGAAACGAAACTACAGATGCCACGGATGATCGGGATCTTATACCAGATGCCGTCCTGCCCTTTTGTCTTTTTCTTATCTACATGGATCGAGCCGTCATTTAAGCGGACCGCAATCGCATAATCATTGCCATTGCGCATCATCACACCTTCCATGACCGCCTGACCGCCAATACCGGAAAATTTCATGTGCAAATCCCCTATATTATTTGCCATTTCTCATGACATAAAAGAATAGGGTCAGACCCGAAAGATCTGACCCCTGTAAGCGACTGTGTCCTACTGCTCAATACCGTACTTCTTGTTGAACTTGTCAATACGTCCACGAGCCTTTGTAGCCTTCTGCTGTCCTGTGTAGAAAGGATGACACTTAGAACAGATT
>CAVLBP010000063.1:0-13275 GCA_963661325.1 bacterium | reverse complement strand
GGCAACCGGCGCAAACGAACATCCGTGTGCGGTTGCGCCTCTCGGGTACATCCCTGTACCCGAGTTGCCTACTTGCGCACAAGTCCTAAGCATCTCTAATGCGTTCTGCATTCATATCTGTCCTCAGACGAACCTCATCCCTGGCGATTGTCTAACTTTGCAAAGACAGTTTTAATCATCGAAAACAAATGCCTCTTTTTAGAGACACAGAATTTGGCGACATTTTCTGTCGACCACCGCCTCAAACTGCCTGAACTACTTACACCTGCCCCACCTATGCGTTCTCCACAACGTAAAAAAGGCTGCATCCGGTTGTGATGCAGCCTCTTTGCCTTGTCCTGTTATGATAGATCGTGATATTTCCCCAGAAATTCTCTCGTCCTCTGATTTTCCGATTTAAAGAGCAATTCCGGTGTTGTTTCCTCAACGATCAGACCCTTATCCATAAAGATCATCCGATCTGACACATCTTTGGCGAAATTCATTTCATGTGTCACAATGACCATAGTCATCTTCTCCGCCGCCAGTTCCTTGATGACCTTTAATATCTCAAGTGTCAGTTCCGGGTCCAGCGCACTGGTCGGCTCATCAAAAAAGAGGATCGCAGGCTTGAGTGCCAGCGCACGCGCAATGGAAACACGCTGCTGCTGTCCACCGGACAACTGGCAGGGATATGCATCTGCGCGATCCGCAAGTCCCATCTTTTTCAGCAGTTCCCGTGCCTCTGCCTCCACCTGCTCTTTGGGACGCTTTTGCACACGGATCGGTGCATCCGTGATATTTTTCAAGACAGAGAAATGCGGAAAGAGATTAAAATTCTGAAAAACCAATCCAAAACTTCCCATTGCCTGTTTGATCTGTGCCTTGTTCCCATAGACCGCCCTGCCATTTTCTGAGTGCACGACTTCCTGTCCCTGATAAGACAGACTCCCATCGTCCAGCGTCTCCAAAAAAGTCGCACAGCGAAGCAGGGTGGATTTGCCCGAACCGGACGGTCCTATGATAGAAACCACCTGTCCCTCGGATACCGACAGATCAATGTCTTTTAAAACTTCCACACCGTCAAAAGACTTTTTTGCGTGTTTTAATTCTAATATATTCATCCAGATATCCTTCCTATCCTATTGGTAATATGCCATCTTTTTCTCAAAGAATTCCATGATCGCTGCCACAACAAAATTGAAAATATAATAAAAGACGGCTGCCGCCACGAATGGCACCATGCTCTTTTGTGAGGCTGCCAGTGCCTTTGCCTGTGTAAACATTTCCGCATAAGCAATGGAAAATGCCAGTGACGTATCCTTTACCAAGGTGATCACTTCATTGGTCACAGAAGGTAGGATACGCTTGATCACCTGTGGCAGGATGATGGTAAAAAAAGTCTGCGTCCTGCTATAGCCCAGCACCTTGGCTGCCTCATACTGCCCTTTTGGCATAGAGGCAATGCCACTGCGATAGATCTCCGCAAAATAGGCTGCATAATTTAGGGCAAATGCAATAATGACCGCATATGCCCGGTAGGAGGACGAGATACTGATGCCAAAGATATAGTAAGGTCCAAAATAGACCACCAGAAGTTGCAGCATCAGCGGTGTTCCTCGCATGATCGATATGTAGATCCTTGTGATATTGCGCAGGATGACATTTCGCGACATCCGCCCAAATGCGATCACAAGCCCCAAAGGAAGGGAAAAAAGCAGTGTCAGCACGAAGATCCAGATGGTAGACAACATGCCCTCCGACAACTGCAATAGTATAAACTGTAAACTCATTTCATCACCTGATTATTTCAAAATACAAACATCGGAGTCAAACCATTTCTTAGAGATCTCGGCAAAGGTGCCATCAGCAACCATCTCTTCTAAGGTCTTTTGCACCTCATCGCGCAATTCTGTATTGCCCTTCAAAAATCCGACTGCATATTTTTCAGATGAGATCTGCTCATCCAGTATAACCAGTTCTTCGCCCTTGTCTGCCAACTGATCCTTAGCAACAAAAATATCCATGGCGATCGCATCTACTGCTCCGCTTTCCAGATCCATAATGGCTGTATTATACTCACCCACGGTCAAAAGCTGCGCAAAGGAACCGGATAAGTCTGTATTTTCTTCCAGGGCTGACTGCGCGCTGGACTCTTTTTGCACTTCTACGATCTTGCCTGCCAGATCATCCAAACCGGAAATACCGGAGTCTTTACGGACAACGACAACCTGTGAGTTATCCATATAAGGATCTGTCCATGTGTATTTGTCCTCACGTCCATCCATGGTAAATCCATTCCAGATACAGTCGATCGTTCCCGACTCCAGTTCCATATCCTTGGCATCCCAATCGATCGGCTGATAGACGATCTCCTGCCCCATGCGCTTTGCGCACTCTGCTGCCAGTTCCAGATCAAAACCTGTATATTCACCGTCATCACCAACATATCCAAATGGCGGAAAATCCTGATCAAAGCCAACGACAAACTTGCCATCATTGTTGGTGTCCTTTGTATCTGCCTTGTCTGCACTCGCTGACTTGCTGCCACATGCCACCATGGAAAGTGCCATCAAACCTGCCAGAAGTCCTGCCATAATCTTTTTCATCTTCATACCTGCGTCCTCTTTCTTCCTATACTTATTCCCAGCACCTCATTTGCTTTAGTGTGCTAACATGTTAAAAGAGTATCACAATCAAGTATTGATGTAAAGGACAATTTACTCATAGGAAGAAAGAATTTGTTCCAGATGTTCCTGATAGGATCTGCGCACAGTCTCCGGTCCCAGGATCTGAACCCCGACACCCAATCCCGTGATCCAGCCGAAAAACTGCGGGCTGACCTCCACCTCGGTACGCACCAGGATATCCTCGCCCTCTCTGCGCATCCTTACCTCTGTACCAAAACGATCGATCATAACACCTGCCATGTATTTGGGTGCACGCAGGGTCACGATCTCTGCTGCTCCGGCAAACATACTGAAACGCTTCTTGGCATAGTCTGCTTTCTGGTCTTCGATCGCAAGGACATCTTTGCTGCGCTTATCTTCCATCTCTTTTGCGCCCAGGATCTTATCTGCACGGTAATGGCGGACCGCAGATGCCTCCTCATCCCATGCCACCAGATAATAGTATTCATTGTCCCACAGCAAAAAAGCCGGGCTGACCTCATACCACTTGCCCCCATGGCGCAGGGTCTGTTCTTTCTTGTCATTCCATTCCAGATACTGGAAGGTCATTTTGTGGTTGTTATCAATGCACTGATAGATCTCGTCGATCGTGTAATAGATACGCTCGTTCGCCATTTTGACACGATCCGACACAACAACCTGACGATGGAGGTGCCTGCCCTGATAGGTGCTGCCCAAATGCTCGATCTTTTGTACCAGTTGGCGTGATTTCTTCTCTGTGATGAATTTGGATGCCGCCACCGCATCTACCAACAGTTTTAGTTCCGCCAGTTCAAAGGTACGCTCCGCCAGATAAAAGCCATTCTGCTCCGGGGCTTTTTCAATATCCATCCCGTAATCCTGCAAGGCACGGATATCTCGGTAAATACTTTTCCGTTCTGCTACGATCTCTTTTGCCTCTAATTTCTCGATGATCTGCGCCGCCGTGATCGGATGTTCCTCATCCGTCTCCCGCAGAAAAATCTCCATTATATAAAGAAGTTTTTGCTTCTGATTTCCCACATTTGCCATCTGACACCTCGTTAAAAAAATAACTTTTAGATATGACCCATTTTTTTCCATTTGGGTATTGTAGCCACCATTTTTACGTGCTATAATCATATCACAAAATAAATAAATTACCAGAGATGAGAGCAAGGTAGATAGGCGAATACGATTCGCTTTATTTATCTTGCTTTTTTTATGCAAAGAAAGGAGTCGTTACATATGTATGATGTAGCAATTGTTGGTGCTGGCGTAGTCGGCAGTGCCATCGCAAGAGAATTATCCAAGTACAAAGTAAACGCATGTGTCATTGAAAGAGACGAAGACGTTTGCAACGGAACATCCAAAGCCAATAGTGCTATCGTTCACGCAGGTTTTGATGCTACCCCGGGAACCTTAAAGGCAAAACTCAATGTCAGAGGAAATGAGATGATGGATCAGTTATCCAAGGATCTGGATTTTCCATTTAAGAGAAATGGTTCTCTCGTTGTTTGCACCAAAGATCAGGATCCATCTCTTCTTGACGAATTATTAGAAAAAGGAAAGAAAAACGGCGTTCCGGATCTTCGCATCTTAGACCGTGACGAACTCATCCAGATGGAGCCAAATCTCGCAGATGATGTTGTCAAAGCACTTTACGCTCCTACCGGTGCCATTGTTTGTCCATTCCACCTGACCATGGCATTTGCAGAAAATGCAGCTGACAACGGTGTAGAATTTTTCCTGAATACAGAAGTAACAGACATCACAAAGTCTGATGATCATTACCTGATCAAGACCGACAAGGACACGATCGAGGCTAAGGTCGTTGTCAACGCAGCCGGTGTTTACGCTGACAAGTTCAACAACATGGTAAGCGAACACAAGTTACAGATCATTGCCCGCCGCGGTCAGTACATGTTGCTGGACAAAGATGCAGGCAACCATGTCAGACACACCATCTTCCAACTGCCTAGCAAGATGGGCAAGGGTGTTCTGGTTACACCTACCGTACACGGCAACCTTTTAGTCGGACCTACCGCAGAAGATGTAGACAATAAAGAAGGTATCAATACAACAGCAGAAGGACTTGGTTCTTTGGGAGCAACCAGTGCACAGTCTGTCAAGAACGTACCTCTCCGTCAGGTCATCACATCTTTTGCCGGACTTCGTGCTCATGAAGTTGGCGGTGATTTCGTTATCGGCGAAGCAGAAGATGCAGAAGGCTTCTTCAACGCAGCCGGTATTGAATCTCCGGGTCTTTCCTCCGCACCAGCCATTGGCGAGATGGTAGCCACACAGGTTGCAGAAAAGTTGGGATTGGAAAAGGATCCTTCCTTCAACGGACACCGCAAGGGCATCCTCAATCCGGCAACCCTTTCTGTCGAGGAAAGAAATGAACTCATCAAAAAGCAGCCGGCATACGGAAACATCATCTGCCGTTGTGAAATGATCACCGAAGGTGAGATCTTAGATGCGATCCACAGAACCTTAGGTGCCAGATCCTTAGACGCTGTAAAGCGTAGAACAAGAGCCGGCATGGGACGTTGTCAGGCAGGCTTCTGCTCACCGAAAACAATGGAGATTTTGGAGCGCGAAGTTCCAATGAGCATGTTTGATGTAACTAAGAATGGTAAAGATGCCAAGATCGTATTTGGTTACAACAAGAAGATATAAGGAGGAGCACGAAAATGAAATATGATTTAGTCATTGTTGGTGGTGGTCCTGCAGGTCTTGCTGCTGCTATCGCTGCAAAAGATAATGGAATTGACAGTATTTTAATTATTGAAAGAGATCGTGAATTAGGTGGTATCTTAAACCAGTGTATCCATAACGGATTCGGACTTCACACATTCAAAGAAGAGTTGACCGGTCCGGAATACGCATCACGCTTCATCGCTCAGGTGGAGGAACGTGGTATTGAGTACAAGTTAAACACCATGGTCATGGATATCTCAAACGACAAGGTTGTTACCGCCATGAATTCTACCGATGGTATGTTCACCGTAGAGGCAAAGGCTGTTGTACTTGCTATGGGATGCCGCGAACGTTCCCGTGGCGCACTCAATATCCCGGGCTACCGTCCAGCAGGTATTTTCTCTGCAGGTACTGCCCAGCGTCTTGTTAATATCGAAGGCTATATGCCTGGTCGCCGCGTTGTGATCTTAGGATCCGGTGATATCGGACTGATCATGGCACGTCGTATGACCTTAGAGGGAGCAAAAGTCCTCGCCGTCGCCGAACTGATGCCTTATTCCGGTGGTCTGAAGAGAAATATCGTACAGTGCTTGAATGACTTCGATATTCCGCTTTATTTATCTCACACCGTTGTTGACATCCAGGGCAAGGAACGTGTAGAGGGCATTACCATCGCCGAAGTCGGGCCGGACCGCAAGCCGATCCCTGGAACAGAGATCCACTACGATTGCGATACCCTGCTTCTGTCTTGTGGACTTTTACCGGAAAATGAACTTTCCAAGACCGCAGGTGTAGACCTTAGTCCTATCACTTCCGGACCAGTTGTAAATGACAGTTTAGAGACCAACATTCCTGGCGTATTCGCCTGTGGTAACGTACTTCATGTACATGATCTGGTTGACTTTGTTTCACAGGAAGCAACCAATGCCGGAAAGAACGCTGCAAAATACATCAAGGAAGGCGAAGTTACTTCTGCAAAGCAGATTGAGATCCTGCCGGTTGACGGTGTCCGCTATACCGTTCCAAAATACGTCCGTCCGGAAGTAATGGATGACACTTTGACGGTTCGTTTCCGTGTAGGTCAGGTATTCAAAGGCTGCGCGATCGCTACCTACTTTGGAGATACCTTGATCTCCAAGAGAAAACGTCCGGTTATGGCACCGGGTGAAATGGAGCAGGTGGTTCTGAAGAAATCACAGTTGGCAGAGTATCCTGACATTGAGAACATTACAATCAAGATTGAGGAGGCATAAGGATGGAAACAAGAGAATTGATTTGTATCGGCTGTCCTATGGGATGCAGCCTTAAGGTTACATTAGAAAATGGTCAAGTGACAGAAGTGACCGGAAACACTTGTCCAAACGGCGATAAATATGCCAGAAAAGAATGTACGAATCCTACCAGAATCGTAACATCTTCTGTCCGTGTCAAAGGTGGTAAGATCAACATGGTTTCCTGCAAGACCAAAGAAGATATTCCAAAAGGTATGATCTTTGATATCTGCAAGGCTCTGGAAAACGTTGTTGTACCTGCACCGGTTGCCATTGGTGATGTTGTTCTTGCCAATGTCTGTGACACAGGTGTTGATGTCGTAGCGACAAAGAATGTAGACGTAAAGTAAGAAGTCTTTTTTGAGAAGATACGGAGTAAAATGTAAGGGGTTTTAATAAGGGAGATAAAGGAGAAGCCGTTGGGGGACGGTTTCTCTTTTTTTACCCAAATACTGTCCAAATCCAGCAAAAAATGTAAGTGTCGTCCTAGTCATCTGTGTTATAATATATTTTATGCGTTTTACGGATTTATACGAGAAAGGATAAACACTATGAATCAGGATAAAGAATTTTTAGGAACCGCACCTATTGGTAAATTATTATTTAAACTGGCTATTCCAACCGTCATTGCCCAGTTAGTAAATATGCTCTACAACATCGTAGACCGCATTTATATCGGACACATTCCGGGCGAAGGCAGTCTTGCCCTGACCGGTGTGGGCGTCTGCATGCCGATCATCATGATCGTATCTGCCTTTGCCTGTCTGGTCTCTGCCGGCGCTGCACCTCGTGCATCCATCGCCATGGGGAAGGGAGATCACGACTCCGCAGAAAAGATCCTCGGCGGTTGTGTCACACTCCAGATTATGATCTCACTGGTGCTCACCGTCGTCATCCTCATCTGGAACCATGATCTTCTCCTGCTCTTTGGAGCCAGCGAGAACACGATCTCTTATGCCACTTCCTATATGAGCCTTTATGCGCTTGGCACCATCTTCGTCCAGATGACTCTGGGCTTAAATGCCTTTATCACGGCACAGGGCTTTGCCAAAGACGGCATGATGACCGTCCTGATCGGCGCCGTCATCAATATCATACTAGATCCGATCTTTATTTTCGCCCTGCATATGGGTGTTCGCGGTGCAGCCCTTGCCACCATTCTTTCCCAGGCATGCTCCTGTATCTGGTGCATTTATTTTCTGCTTGGGAAAAAGACCTTACTGCGCATCCGCAAAGCCAACTTACGCAGCGGTCTCTCCTTCATGCCGGCATGTGTTGCCCTTGGACTTTCCGCCTTTATCATGCAATCCACAGAGAGTATCATTTCCATGTGCTTTAATTCCTCTCTGCTCAAATACGGCGGTGACGTTGCGGTAGGTGCCATGACCATCCTGACCAGCGTCATGCAGTTTGCCATGCTTCCATTGCAGGGTGTCGCACAGGGAGCACAACCGATCACCAGTTACAACTTCGGTGCCAAGAACAGCGACCGTGTCAAAAAGAGTTTTCAACTTTTGCTGATCACCAGCCTGACCTACTCTGTCATCCTCTGGATCTGCGTGCAGGCATTTCCGCAGATTTTTGCCGGTATGTTTACAAACGATGCCAGCCTTTTAGCCTTCTCCGCTAAGGCTCTGCGCATTTACTGCGGTGCGCTCTTTATGATGGGTATCCAGATCGCCTGCCAGATGACCTTTGTCTCCACCGGCAATGCTGTCTGCTCCATCATTGTCGCTATCATGCGTAAATTTGTGCTCCTGATCCCGCTTATTTACATCCTGCCACATTTTCTTGCCGACAAGACCATGGCAGTTTACACTGCGGAACCGATCGCTGACATCTTAGCCGTTACCTTTACGATCATACTCTTTAGTATCCAGTTCAAAAAGGCATTAAAGAATTTAGAGCAGGCATAGACAAATGAAACGATCGATTGACTATCAGATCACAAGTGCAGATGAAGGTATCCGCATCGAACAGTTTTTAAGGCGGCAGGGCTTTTCCGGTCAGAACCTGACACTGATCAAACGCATGCCGGAAAACATCCTCTTAAACGGCAAATTTGTCTACATGAAGGACAAGGTCCATGCCAGTGACCACTTGCGCGTCCAGATCAATGAAAAAAATTCCTCCGAAAAGATACCTCCGGTAGGACTACCACTGGATATAGTCTACGAGGACGAAGATATCATTGTTGTCAACAAGGCAGCGGGTATGCCCATTCATCCTTCTATGGCAAATTATGAGAATTCGCTGGCAAATGCTTTGGCATATTATTACGAAAAGCAGAGCAAGCCATTCATCTTCCGCTGTACCAACCGGTTGGATCGTGACACATCCGGTCTTACCATCGTGGCAAAGCATTTAGTTGCCTCCAGTATCCTATCCGATGCTGTGGCTAAAAAGGAAGTCAAACGGGAATATCTTGCCATTTGCAGCGGCATACCGGATCTCGCCACCGGCACCATTGATGCGCCCCTTGCCCGGGTGGATGGGACCATCCTTGCAAGAGAGGTCGATTTTTCGCGCGGCGACCGCGCCATTACCCATTATAAGGTCGAGCAGGCGCTCAACGATCACGCACTGGTCTCCCTGCAACTGGAAACCGGTCGCACACACCAGATCCGCGTGCATATGAAATACATCGGGCATCCTCTGATCGGCGATTATCTCTATCATCCCGACATGCGCTACATAAAGCGGCAGGCATTGCACTCTTACCGTATGTCCTTTATCCATCCGATCACCAAGGAGCCTATGACCTTTACCGCACCATTGCCAGAAGATATGAAGCAGGCGATACAGGCTCTGTCTTAAAACAAGAAATATTGTGCTAGACGCAAAGAAATCCCCATCAGATGTATATACATCTGATGGGGATTATTTTCTTATAAAAACCAGACATCCTGATTAGTGGTAGAAATTGCTGTGGCTCCTGCATCCAGGAGTGCATAGACATCTTCTTTTTCACTGATCAATCCACTGGAGATCAAGGGCTGATGATTCATCTTGTGGATGCGCCGCACAACACTTGGCATGGGACCCGGCAAGACCTCGATCACATCCGGTTTTGTGTTCTTTAACTGGCGTTCGATGCTGTCATATGCCATCGAATCGATAAAGAAAAACCGCATGATGGTTCCCAGAGACAATTCTCTTGCTCTCGCAATGATAGGTGCCTTGGTTGAGATCACGCCATCCGCCTTGGTAAACTTTGCAATATAGTCAACCGAAACCTCTTTGGAACTGAGTCCCTGTATGAGATCCATATGTACAAATGCCAGTTTACCGGATGACTTAACCTTTTCCACAATATCCGGAATAGTGATCACATCACCGTAAAGGATAAAAATGATACGGCTGTCACAGGCTAGGCAGCGTTCCAATCCTGCATCGTCTTTGATCGCTGCAATGATCGGTGAATCCTCCAGCGCCTCTTTAAATTCTTTTTTCATATGGTAACCGCCCTTTTAGTTGGTTGCTTTTGCTTGTTCCGGTGCGCCTGTTGCAGGCTCTTCTCCCTTGAACACTACTTTCAAGAGAATTGGTGTGATCAGTGTGGTAACGATAACGACCAGAATGATCGGTGCAAACAGATCTTCACTGATCAGTCCGACCTGACGGCCTTTTTCAGCAACGATCAGAGCAACCTCTCCACGGGAGATCATACCAACACCTGTCTGCAAAGACTCTTTCCAGGTAAATTTGCAGATCTTTGCGCCCAGTCCGCATCCCACCATCTTGGAAATGATGGCGATGAGTGTCAGAATCACTGCAAACATCCATACCTTTACCGTCATACCGCCAAGGGTAACCTTTAAACCTACACTGGCAAAGAAGATACATGAGAAAAATACGGTTGATACATCATGGATCTTGACATCCACATAATCTCTGATCTTTGACTGGCATAACATAACACCGGCAAAGTATGCACCGGTAATATCAGCAATACCAAAACCGACCTCTGATACATAGGCTAAGATAAAGCAGAATGCAATGGCAAAAATTGCCACACGTCTCTTGTGGTCATTCTTTTCGATGGCAAACTCCAGACGACTGGTAACCAGAAACAGGATCAGGATCAATACAAAGTATAATACGATCTTGACCAAGACGGTTGCCGGCTTTACGGAAGTATCCTTCATGCTGGAAACAATAGCCAGGACGACCATACCAAGGATATCATCAATAATGGCTGCGCCCAAGATCGTCATACCGACTTTACCGGAAAGTCTGCCCATTTCTCGCAGGGTCTCTACCGTAATACTAACGGAAGTTGCCGTCAAAACAACGCCGACGAAAAGACTCTGTAACATCTGATCATAATTGCTCAGATCTTCTCCAAAATAAAGTGCATAACCGATCATACCACCAATCAGCGGCACGATAACTCCGATCAATGCTGTAACAAAAGATGCTCCGATATTGGCTTTCAATTCCTTTAAGTCTGTATCCAGACCTGCGGAGAACATAAGGAAAATAACACCCATCTCTGCCACATAAGTAAGCAGTGTACCGGTATCTCCCTCCATAGACATAAGTCCCAGTGCAGAAGGTCCTAAGATCACACCTGCCAAGAGTGCTCCTACAACCTCCGGCAAGTGTACCGCCTTACATAAGAGGCCCAGTACCTTGGTCGAAATTAAGATCAAGGCAATCCAAAGTAAAAACTCGTAATTCATAATGCTCACCCTTTCCTTCTCAATTACGTATATTTGTGAAAAACTATAAAGTTTTCTTTGAACCGCAATTATTTTACTCCTATCATTTTTTTAATGCAAGCATTTATAAATTTTTCCACACCCTGATGAATTCGCCACTTATTTCCGGAAATTTCTTATCTAGTAGTGCAATAATTTATCAAATAAAATTTCTCTTTCTTTTGTCAGATCACTGTTATGGAATTCGATTTTTCCTTTGCTGCCTGTCGGCTCCCGCAAGAGACCATCTACCGCAAGCCGCCTGCGCATTTCCCGCGCTGTCCCGGCGCCGCCGTCAAAGATCTCCACCCGATCTCCAACGATCCGTTCAATGACCTTGCGTACAAAAGGATAATGGGTGCATCCCAAAACAACCGCATCCAGATTCTTCTGATAGGGTTCCAACAGATCGCGCAGGAAACCATAGAGTTCCGGGCTGTCAATATTGCCCGCTTCCACAAAATCCATCAGTCCCGGACAGGCAAGCGGCATCACATTGGCATGACCGCCATATTTTTCAATCAAATGATGCAATTTTTCTTCCCGGATCGTGATCGGTGTCGCCATCACAAGGATATTGCCCTGCGGGTACTTTTCCGCTGCCGGTTTGACTGCCGGTTCGATCCCTACCAGTGGCAATTCTGGATACATGAGGCGCAAGACGCGCACTGCTGCACTGGTAGCCGTATTGCAGGCGATCACAACTCCCTTTGCCCCCATTTTCATAAAATCTTCTGTATGTGCAATGGTGAGTTCACGCACTTTTTCCGTACTCTTTGTCCCATACGGTGCGTTTTGGGAATCACCAAAATAATAAAAATCTTCTTCCGGCATCGTTTTGATCAGTTCACGCAAAACACTGACTCCGCCCATGCCAGAGTCAAACACCGCGATCGGTGCTTCTCTTTTATCCATCATCTGCCCCTTTTTCCTATATATATTATTGAATGTTGTATTCTTTCATCAAATGCTCCCGATATTCTGCATCCTCTGTTGCACGCTTCATATCTTCGAGACGCTCATCCTGAAATAAATGTGCATATAGCATATTTACACGTTCTTGTCCCTCATCCCTCGCATAGGCTAATTGGTCCAAGCGATCTCGTCTTGCTTTCTCTCTTGCTTCTATTTCCATCCGAATCCATTTTGTCAAACTCATCTCTTTTACCATCTCGATTCCGGTCTGTATCCCTACATCTGTTGATCTTATCATATCTAACTCCTCCTCTGTTGTCACGTTAAACAACTTTACCCAATCCGATAGCCGGTCTTCTGCTGCAAATTTCTTTTTCAGTTCAATGATATGCAATTCCATCAAGTCCGTAAAATCTCGTCCTTCTTCATCGCGCAGACGATACACATGATGCCCGGATGCATCCTCTAACAGATCATAGTCCAAGATACTTATCCCGATACATCGTCTTAATTTCCGATAATCCTCTCCGAAACGCAGATCATCTGTATACATCTTTGCCAAGTAAAACAGATTTCTTTTATGCCAGTTCTTTTGTCTGACCACCTGCATTTCCAGATTGACCTTAGAATCGTCATTAAACTCGATCTGGACATCCAGTATTCCCTGTTTCTGATTTTTCCATCTGCGTCTCAAAAAGGTATTCATCAAACGTACCGAACGTATGGAATCCTCCGGCACGCCCAATGTTGCCGCCAGAAATGATCTCCTCACGATCTCATTGGACATAAACTCTTTAAATGCAAAATCCTCTTTTAGTGACACTATTTTCATAAGCCCCTCCCTTTCCCCACGCAGGAGTTTGACCTATGTAATACTGCCTTTTCAAAATCCTGCTTTTATTTACTTGTAACAATATTGGAATAAAAGCATAGATCTTGATCATCTAATCGAATCTTTTGAGATATGCGAATCGGGTAACCCTCGCATAGATAAGACTTCTTTGAAAACAAATATGCTTTGCTAGATTATAACATCCGGCAAAGCATATTTGCAAG
>CAVLBP010000062.1:0-13361 GCA_963661325.1 bacterium | reverse complement strand
CACCTCACCGTCCTGTATCATGGCGATAATGGCACGCATAATGCCCCGGTAGTCGATCCCTTTGTGCTTGTAAAAGCGCTTGTCCTCGGTACTGATGATCGCCTGCTTGATGTAGACGGGAATGTCTTCGTATTCTATGTAGTAGACATCCTTTTCCCCTTTGAGCACCGACAGGGTATTGCCATTCACATCATAGGCAATACTGGTCTGGTTCTTGCGAAAAGTGTCCTTGGATGAATGAGAAACCAGGCTGACTGCTTCCGTTTTCATGGCACTGACCTTGGCAGCATAGCCTCCGGCATAATAATAAGCCACTGCCGCTACCACCAGCAGCATCAATATCATTTGAAATTTTAAAAAGCCCCATATCTTTTGGGAACGTGTTTTTTTCCTGCGTTTTTTCATGCTCTTATTTTACACGTTAGCCCCAAACGACACAAGGCTTTAAAATTAGTCATTTTTACAGATGATCTTTGTCTTTGACGGGTCGACCTTGTCTTTTTCCAGGATCAGTTCATCGATGGATTCTGCCGTGATCTGTCCTGATGTCGGATTGATCACACTGTCGATCTTGCTGGTGATCTCGGCATCCACCGTAGAATATTCAAAAGCAAGCGTCGTATGCAGAAGTTTGCAGTTTTTCATGACCAGATTGTCAATATAACACATGCCTTGCAAACTCTCAATCGTACAGTTGATAAGTGTCAGATTTTTGGCATTCCAGCCCAGATATTCTCCTGAGATAAAAGAGTCGTAAACCGTGATATTCTCACTGTTCCAAAAAGCATCCTTGGACAGGATGTTGGAATTGCGAATGGTCACATTGTGGCAGCCGTCAAAACTGTAATTCCCCACCAGATGCAGCCCGTCGATTTCCATATTGTTGGTTCCCATAGCAAAATAATCACCCTTGGCACTGACCCGGTTCATGACAACATGATCGCAGTTCCAAAGTGTCTCCTCCGCATGTGGGAAAAATACATTATTCAAAGTCACATCATTGGCGCGGCGCAGATTCTTCGGTGCCTCAATGGTCGTATTGGTCATGCTGATATGATCGGTATACCAGATGCCTGCTCTTGCCATATCATACCAGGTGCAGTCCTTGACCTCTACGTTTTTGCAATACCAGAGCGGATATTTCCACTGGAACAGTACATGCTCTAAATACAGGTCGGAACTCTCCTTGAGTGGCGACTCGCCCTCGCCAAACACCGTATCATATATGCCTACATGATGAGAACCAAATAAAGAGCGTTCTCCCTCATAATATGCCTGTCTGATCTCTTTTACATCACTCATTCTTTCTACCTCTTTTGTCTTTTCTATCTTCTTATTTCTATCTTTCTTATCTTTGCTCCTTATAGGAGAGGACACCTGCTTTTAATCGTGCCAGTCCATCCATAAGCGTCGCCCTCGGGCAGGCGATATTAAGACGCAGGAAAGATCTTCCATCCCCTCGATATTGCACACCGTGGGAAACAAAAAGTCCGGTCTCTTTGCGCAGATAGTCTGCAAATTCCTGACTGTCTGCCGCGATCCTGCTGCAATCCAGCCACAAGAGATAGGTCGCCTCCGATGGCAGCAGATACAGGTCCGGTATCTGGCTTTCCACAAAGTCTGCAACCGTTTTCTTGTTCTCATAAATATAATCCCGCAACTGATCCAGCCAGTCTGCCCCTTGGTCAAAGGCAGCCACAGCCCCTGTCACTGCAAATACATTTGGCTCAGCGACCTCGTCCGTATTGATGCCACGCCATACCTTATGACGGATCCAAGGATTTGGCACGACGATAGCAGATGTCTGCAAGCCCGCCAGATTGAAGGTCTTGGTCGGTGCGATGCAGGTAATGCTGTTGTCACGGCATGTCTCATTGACAGATGCAAAAGGAATATATTCCTTTCCCGGATCGGTCAGATCACAGTGGATCTCATCGGAAACCACAAGTACACCATGTTTGGCACAAAGTTCCCCGATACGCTCCAAAGTCGCACGATCCCAGATGATGCCTGCCGGATTCTGCGGATTGCAAAGGATCATCATGGATGTCTGCGGATCCGCAAGTTTTGCCTCCAGATCTGCATAGTCGAGATGATATGCTCCGTCTTCATAGACCAAAAGGCTTTCCAGCGCATTTCTTCCATTATTTAATATAGAAGAAAAGAAATGATTATATACCGGTGTCATGACAAGGACATTTTCTGCCGGTGTCGTCAGTTTGCGCACGATAGAGGAAAGGGATGGCAGGACTCCTGTAGAAAAAAGCAGCCAGTCCTTTTCGATCGTAAATCCATGGCGTCTGCCCCACCAGTTGATATAAGCATCATACCACTCCTCCGGCAGATCGGCATAGCCAAAGACGCCGTGATCCAGGCGTTCCTGCAAAGCCTTGCGGATCTCCGGTGCTGCCGGAAAGTCCATATCTGCGACCCACATTGGCAGTTCGTTTTCTTTTACATTCCATTTATAACTATTGGTATTTCGTCTGTCTACCACTTGATCAAAATCGTACTTCATCGTAAACCTCCTCTGTTCCTTATCATATAGGTTTGCCTGCTATTTTGTCAGCATCTTATACTATACCACAACTATAGGATAACAAGGCTACGAATTTTTCTATATGTCAGTCCTAATCTTCCATAATACTGCCCAAAAATTCTGCTGTCGTGCGCACTAGGGTGACCTCAAGGGAAGAAATCTCATCCTGTCCCAAAAGGACAACGGCACCCAGAATATCCCCATGCACATTGACAACAGCGATCGCCTGCTGGGCATATTCCGTCTGGACTTTGTCAACCAGCGGGATGACATCTTCCGCTTTTTTCGCCTGATAATCCTGCCGTCCTGCGATCAGGTCTTCCAACTCTTTCGTGATAGGCTGGTTTTCGTATGCTTTCTTACCGTTTCCGGCAGCCGCAATGACATGATCCATGTCCGTGATGCAGACCAGTTTTCCGGTCGTCTCTGCCAGCACTCTTGCATACTGGGCTGCAAAATTCCCCAGTTCTCCCACTGGAGAATATTTTTTCAAAATGATTTCGCCCTCCCGGTCTGTATAGACTTCCAGCGGATCTCCCTCTCGGATCCGAAGCGTTCTTCTGATCTCTTTTGGCACAACAATTCTCCCCAGTTCATCTATTCGCCGAACAATACCTGTGGCTTTCATCAACATCTTCCTCCAACATCCAAATTTTCTGTGTTATCTCCTTTGCGTTAGTATGTGGAAAAAAAGAGAATATATGCGCGGGAACACATATTGATGAGGATGACACCTTAGAATGTTTCTAAATTTCTTTGATCTGACACCAGATACCGGTCAGACGTTCCACCGAATAGGCAGCGTTTGCCGGGCTGGTCGATGGAAGCGTGACGGCTTCCATTCCCAATAGTTTTTCCTGATATTTCTTATAGTATTTCCCGGAGGTTGCCCCATTGCAATACACTTTTTTGATCTGTGATCGCTCGATAATGGGCTGTAGATCTGTCGGCACAACATTGCGAATACTGCTATCACTCGATCCGATGATGTCACAACTATAAATGGCATCCCACAATGCGATGTGGTTGCGGTGCAGCATATCTTTTTTCTCCTCGATCGTGACCGGCACTTCCTCCTGTAAAACTTTTGCCATCACTTTCCAAAAACGGTTCTGCGGATGCCCATAGAAAAACATCTGCTCTCTGGACTTGACCGACGGCAGGCTTCCCAGAATCAAGATTTTTGAGTCTGCATCATATAAAGGCGGAAATGGGTGTACAATATGTTGATAGTCTGCTTTCATGATTAGACTCCTTTTATCCAAGATTTTTTACAATAAGTACAATGCCCGAAATAACCAAGAATACGATCACTAATTTCTTAACAATCTTTTCATCTAAGATCCTGCCACTTTGCATGCCTGCATATAGCCCGACCAGCATAAAAGGACACAAGAGCAGCGTCTGACGCAGACTGCCCCAAGTAATGATCCCCAAGATTCCATAAATGACTAATCGTACTGTGTTTTCCACAATAAAGACGGCACTGATATTTGCCTTGAAACCATCACTTGTCGTCGTCACGCGTCCGACATAGGCCGCCAAAAGTGCTCCCACACCAAACATTCCACATAATGCCCCGGATAAAACACCAATAATGCCCAAAACCAGTTTTGACTCACGCAAATGTATCTGCCCACTCTCGCGGAACCACATCTCGACCCCCAGCAAAACGACAACCGCACCAAAGATGATCTTTATGATCCTTGCATCAACGTTTTTTAAAAAGAGTGCTCCCGGGATGCTTCCCAAGAGCACTAAAATTGCCAGTGGCAACCAGACTTTTAATTTTAAATCTTTGCGATTTCTCCATGTCAAAATGAAATTGGTCGGATAGCCCAATACCAACTCCACCGGAGAAATATTTACATTATTGGTTCCAAATCCCAAAATCGACGTGAATACCAGGGTATTGGCAAATCCACACAATCCTTTTACATAAAAAGCAACCAGTGTTGCTAAGATCCATAACCACATAGCACTTTCCAATCCAGACTACAAAACCATAACCAGTGTTCCAACACCGATCAGGATACAACCGACCAAAGATTTGGCGGTAAATTCCTCGTGCAGGAATACAAATGCCAAAACCAGCGTGATAACGACGCTCAACTTGTCGATCGGTACGACCTTGGATGCCTCTCCCATCTGCAAAGCCCTGTAATAGCACAGCCATGATGCGCCGGTTGCCAGACCGGACAAGATCAAAAACAGCCAGGATTTCTTACTGATCTCCGTGATCCCGCTCTGTGTATGGGTCAAAAATACCATGCCCCATGCCATGACAACGACCACCATAGTACGGATCGCCGTCGCCAGATTGGAATTGACTCCATCAATACCGATCTTTGCCAAAATAGACGTCAAAGCTGCGAACACTGCCGAAAGAACTGCAAATACTGCCCACATAAAAATCATCTCCTCTTACTCACATTTAACTTTTCCTTTTATCTGCAGATAATTATACGCCTATTTTTTTCAAATGAACAGATTTTATATTTGCATCAGGGCATCATTTAATGCCTGCATTTTCTCATCATCAAATCCCGGTATGTATGCTCCCATCTTGCGCAGAGTCATGGTGCAGGCGATCGGATTTTGCAGGGTCTTTTCCACACCCGGGATCCACTCCTTTAAGGTAGCCAGACCTTTTTCGGACTCTGCGATCTCACCGATGCTAAGATCCACATGCAGATGTCCTGCCTGTGCTGCATCCATGCCATAGATGAGGAAATCTCCCAGCGTTTCTTTCAGCCAGGAAATGCTCATTGGCAGCCACTGTGCATAACGCGGCGCAAGGTTTGCCTTATCCCCATCTGATGTAAAAGCTGTTCCCAGAGAAGCCCCATGAGTCTTTCCCTTAAACAGATGTAATTCATAATCCACACCACATTCTGTCAGTTTCTGTGCCAGAGACACTACATGGATCGGCGGAGTGATCGGATCCTGCCGCATGGCAAATAAGAACATCGGCGGCATGGTCTCATCAATATTTTCCAAAATATCAGGACAGTTGATCGCACGCACCTTGCTCTCTACCACACCCGGATAACCTAAGATCATAGCATTTGGCTTTTCTTTTCCGTGTGTTACGGTAGCCAGTGCCAGATGTCCGCCACCGGAAAATCCGATTAAGACCAGTTTCTCCGGATCCAATGCATAATCGTCTGCGTGTTCACGGACCCAACGCATACTGCTCTCCACCTCTTCCATCGGCTCTGCCATAACAGCATCCGGCTTTTTCGTGGTCGTCGTATAGTCTAAGACAAAGGCGCTATAACCCTCGGCATAGTATGCCATGGCAATCGGTTCTGCTTCTCGGTCACTGCAAATGCGCATACCTCCGCCCGGCAATACCAGCACGGTCGGGAACTGCTCTATATTCCCCATTTCCTCACTCTTCTCGTGGATATAACCTGTCAAAGTTGCTCTTTCACCAATTTCTTCTTGTAATAACTTCATTTTCATTACCTCCCAATGTCACCTTTGTCTTTCGGCACGACCATCCGGATCACCAACTGACTGATCTCTGCGATATCTCTTTTGCAGCCATCCTGTATCCATTTGGTCAAAATCCCCATGATGCCCTGTATATAAAAAGCCATCATATAGGAACGTTCCTCTCTCGGCACACCAAAACGCTCTAAGATCGGATCAAAAATATAAGTATTCATCTTTTCATATTTTGCCGCGGATCCGTAGATACTCTTCTGATTGACTGCCGCCATAAAGATTTTCCGGTTATCCCGGATAAAGGTCAGATATGGTCTCAGATAATCTTCCGTAATGAGTACCAGTTCCTCCGGAGATGCCTCAGAAATCCGACTGACGATCGTCATCTCCTGTGTCGGGAAACAATCCAGAAATTTCTTATCAATGTATTCTAGGGTTTCCTCCAGAAGGTCTGCTGTACTTTCATAATGCAGATAAAAAGTTGACCGATTGACCTCTGCCACCTGACAGAGCTCTTTTACCGTGATATAGGAAAAATCTTTTTTATCTAATAAGGTGATCAGTGCCTCATCCATGCGGATCGCAGTATTAAAATATTTGCTTTCTGATCGATTCAAAGCACTTCCTCCTCTTGTTTACGCTTCTTCGCCACTGATCTCTTTTGCCAGTTCAATGATCTCATAAGCATATTTCTGTTTGCCTTTTTCCAATAACTTCTTGTAGATCGGATAGTTAATGCTGGCACCTACAATGCCAATGATGCCAAGAATGATACCCAGCACGAAAAGCCCCATGCCGCTGCCGATCACATGCATGGAAAGGCACATGCCCAGTCCCAGGATCAGGGCGGATGCAATGCCAAAACTGTAAACAAAGATCTCTGCCGGCAATTTTGCCTTGCGGTCTAATTTCTTGAGTGCCGTGACCTTGGATGTGTCCTTGGGTGCATACTCACTTGCCAATCCTTCTGCGTAAATCTTATCTGTGTTCATTTTATCTTCCTCCTGTTTTCTTTTGATAGACTAAGTATAAAAAGAATTTACAGGAAAAAGAACAACACGATGTTAAGATTGTGTTGATTTTATATGAAATGCTTTTTCATTATACTATAAATTCCATGAACACACATAAAAAGGTGAAGGCTCTTTGGAGTCTTCACCTCATACATGCACTATAGGCGTTATGCCTTTTGGTAATGATAAGAAAGTAAAAATGCTGAATTTATGATAACAAATACAGAGCCACAGTTGTGTACTAAGGCGCCCACGACCGGATTTAAGATACCTGTGATCGCTAAGACGATCGCCACAAAATTTAAGATCATGGAAAAGGAAAGATTAAATTTGATCTTGCGCATCATCTTGTGGGACAGGGCAAACAGATGTGGTAATTCTTTGACCTCATCATCCACCAATGCGATATCTGCTGCTTCGACTGCAATATCACTTCCCACGCCGCCCATAGCAATACCTACGGTGGCTTTCTTAAGTGCCGGAGCATCGTTGATACCGTCGCCGATCATGCAGACAAACTCCTCTTTCTCCTGTAAGCCTGCAATGGCATCCAGTTTATCCTGCGGCAGACAATTCGCCCTTACATCCGTGATACCGATCTCATCCGCTATCTGATTGGCTGCGGCTTCATTATCTCCTGTCAAAAGGACCGGTCGGATGCCCTGGATCAACAACTGACGGATCATGCCCTTGCTTTCCGGACGGATGGAATCTGACAAAGCAATCAATCCTGCCGCTTTCCCATCTACCGCAATTAGGATGACCGTTGCTCCTTTCGATTCTTGCTCTCTTTTTAAAGCTTCCATCTGCTCCTGCACAGATACACCAAATGCCTGCATCATTTTGACATTACCGGCAAAGATCTGCTTTCCATCCACTCTGGCACGCACTCCCTGCCCCGGAATCATCTCAAAATCTTCTGCTATCGGCAATGTCTCTTTCATCTCTTTCTGATAGCATCGCACGATTGCCTTTCCCAGCGGATGCTCCGATTGTTTTTCGACTGCTGCCGTGTACGCATACAATTCTTCTTTGGAAATTTGGTCATCAACAGATTTCACAAAAGAGACTTTCGGAATGCCAACGGTCAGGGTTCCTGTCTTGTCAAAGGTCACGCGGCGAACCTTTGCCAAACGTTCCAAGGCATCCCCCTCACGAACCAAAAATCCATGCTTGGTTGCATTTCCTATGGCTGCCATGATCGCCGTCGGTGTCGCCAAAACGAGAGAACATGGACAAAATACAACCAGGATCGTCACGGCTCGAATGATCTGTCCGCTGACAAACCAGGTAATGATCGCCGCCGTCAATGCCGTAATAACAATCCATGTCGCCCAGCGGTCTGCCAGACCAACGATCTTTGCCTTTCCCGCATCTGCCGACTGCACCAGACGTATCATGCGCTGAATGGAAGAGTCCTCTCCCACCTTGGTCGCCTTCATTTCAAAGGCACCAAACTGATTGACGGTTCCACTGCTCACTTCATCACCCGGTCCCTTATCCACCGGAAGAGACTCGCCTGTCATGACCGCCTGATTGATGGAAGTCTGCCCGCTTAGGATAATGCCATCGACCGGTATTGTTTCCCCAGGCAGGACACGCAGCACATCATCCAATGCAACTTCCTCGGCTGCGATCATTTCCTCTGATCCATTTTGGATCCGCCGTGCTGTCGTAGGCGTCAGATGTACCAGTTTCTCTATACCGGCACGCGCCTTTGCGACCGTCAATTCCTCCAGAAGTCCTCCTAATTGCATGATAAAAGCAATCTCGCCTGCTGCAAAATCTTCGTGGATACATACAGAAGCGATCAATGCCAGAGAAACCAAAACATCCGCCTTGATATCAAAGGCTGTGACAAGACCTATCACGGCTTCTAAGACGATCGGCAATCCACACAGGATGATCGCCACCCAGGCAATATCGAATGGCAGACCCGGAACAAGATGGAAAACACTCAGCAATAAAGCAATCCCGGATATAACTAAAAAGCTAATATCTTTCTTTGTTCCGCCCCATTCCAGTATTTCTTCTAATTTTATCATTTATTCACACCCGCTTTCTATACCCATGGGGGTATAAGTTCATTATACCCATGGGGGTATATGTTGTCAACCAGTAAGCATGGCAAGCGGCAATAAAAAAAGGAACTTTGCTCCCTGCAAAGTTCCCAATTTGTGTATTCTGTCATATTCTACTGCATATTGGCAAAGCGCTCGATCGCCTTCGTGAAGTTCTTGATCTCTTCTTCATCCCCTTTTTCCACGGCATCCTTGATGCAGTGATTGATATGCCCCTCCAGTACGACCTGCCCGCATTTATTGAGTGCTGACTTGGCGGCGTTCAGTTGTGACAAGATATCCTCACACGGCACATCTTCATCGATCATGCGGTCGATCGCCTGCACCTGTCCTATGATCTTTTTTAATCTTCTATGCAAATTATCCGAATCCATACACTGTTTCATATTTTATACCTCGTCCTTCATTTGAGACATTATACTATAACTTCATATTTTTATTCAATTCATTTTTGTTAAAATTCATTTGAATTAAACTATTTGGCGATTTAGATTTTCCAAATATTCAAATCTCTACTCGCCCCGCAGAAAAATACAGCGAAAGACCCAACGCACAAAAGGTCCCACAAAAAAGACCTGTAGGCAAAATACCATCAGCATCGTAAAAATAATACTTTCAAATCTTGTTTTTGGCATAAATATGCCCTCCCTTTCCTAAATTTTTGCAAACAAAAAGACACCAAATATGCCTCAGCCATCAGACAGCAGCCAAGACGATATTTAGTGTCGCCTGCTATTATAACAGGGAAAAAGAATTTATGTAAGTATTTTTTTGCCGCGCTTTTTGATATAGCACATAAACAGGAGACACAAAACTAATTGCACAGTGGAGGACATCGGCGTTGCCAGACCAATGTGAAAAAGGCTGGCATCCTGCTGTATGCTCATAAAGTAGGAAACCGGAACTCTGACCATAAAGGCTCCCATGATCCCCTGCAACATGACAAACTTGGTCTGTCCGATCCCATTATAAAAACCAACATAGCAAAAGAAGATCGCGGTAAAGAGACAGTCAATAGCATATGCCTTGAGGTAATCGGCTGCCGCCAGAACCACCTCCTGATCGGAGGAGAAGATGGATGCCAGCACATCACCATGAAAGAAGGTCAAAGCAAACATAGCGACACCTATGGCAAATGACACAGCCGTCCCATAATGCAAGGCTTTTTTTGCCCGATCCATACGGCCTGCGCCATAATTTTGTGCAACAAAGGTTGCCATAGATTGCATAAATGCAGATGAGATCAACATGATAAAAGCACAGACCTTTTCCGCCACGCCTACACCCGCAGATGCTATCACGCCCATGGCATTAACAATGGCTAAGATGATCAAAAAGGAAATACTGACGAGCAGATCCTGCAAAGCGATCGGAGCGCCAAGCCCAATCATTCGGCGCAATAGCGTTTTTTCTATCCGTACATCTTCCCTTTCCATGGTAAAAGGAAGTTCCTTTTTCCGAATAAAGAAAAAGGATGCGATCACACTAACAACCTGTGCCAATACGGTCGCGATCGCCGCTCCCATGGTTCCCATATGAAATCCGGCACACAAAATCAGGTCTCCTGCAATATTACAGACACAGGCAATGGCAACGGTCAGAAGCGGAGTTCTGGAATCTCCCAATCCACGGAAGATACAGCCGATCAGGTTGTAAGCCACGATTACAAGCATACCTCCCCCACAAATGCGCACATAAGCGACAGTCTGCGAAAAGGCTTCCGCAGGGGCATTCATAATGCTGCTGATCTGGGGTGCAAAGACAAGCAAAAGAAGAGTCATGACAAGAGCCACAATAGCAAACATAACAAGGGCAGTGCCTACCGTTTTTCCTCCCTCTTTCTTTTCACCGCAGCCGATCTGCTGTCCCAGCAGGATCGTTGTTCCCATGGCAAAACTACTGACCAGGTTGGTCAGGGTCATCATGATCTGTGACCCGGTCGATACCGCGGAAACATCAGCAGAGGATGCAAATTTTCCCACGATCAGAAGATCCACGGCACCATACATAGCCTGCAGGAACAAAGCAAAGAGGATCGGCATGGCAAACAGGATCAATGGCTGCATGATCTTTCCCTCAGTAAATGACGTATTCTTCATAAATAAAACCTCCTACAAACAAAAAAGCCGGATAAGAAGCAGGCATTTCAACCTGCCACCTTATCCGGCTATTGTTTCTCTTGAACAAATTGCCCTCCGATGGACGCTTGGAAGTATACTATAGAATTGTATTATCGTCAACCTCTGTTTTACCTTTAAGCAAACATAGCAAGCAGGCGGTCCAAAAGTCCGGTGGACTGTAGGAAAAGGATCACCATAATGACCGGTGCCACATATTTGATCATAATGTTGTATAAATGTTTTCTGGAAAACTTGCCGTTCGGGTGCTCCATCTCCTCGGCGATCCATTTTGGTCCAATAAGCCATCCGATCAGAATCGTTGAGAATATGGAAATCAGTGGCATAAGGAAACTGTTGCTGATATAATCCATAATATCAAGCAACTGTCCGGTCGAGCCGTTCGGCAATCTGACCTCTACATAAAAAATACTGTATCCCAGAGCGATCACAGCCGTCGCGATCAGGTAAATGATGGTAAGAAGGCCCGTCGTCTTTTTTCTCTCGGTATGAAATACTTCCATGCAGTTTGCCGTGATGGCTTCCAATACGGAAATACAGGAAGTCAGCGCCGCAAATGCAGTCAAAAGGAAAAATACCAATCCGATCACATAGCCTGCTTTTCCCATGGCATAAAAGGTCTTTGGCAGAGCCACAAACATAAGGCTTGGTCCGGCAGACATGCCATCAATACCGGAAAAGACAAAGATGGCAGGAATGATCATCATACCGGCAAGAATGGCTACACCGGTGTCCACGATCTCGATCTGTGCAACGGATTTATTGAGATCCACTTCCTTTTTCACATAAGAACCATAAGTGATCATGATACCCATGGAAACGCTGAGGGAAAAGAACAACTGACTCATGGCATCCAAGGTGATCTGTAGGAAACGCGACAGGGTCAGCCCCGACACATCCGGTATCAGATAGACTTTCAGTCCGTCCAGACCTGTCCGCACAACTCCGCTCTCATCCCCGGATCTTAAAGTCAGGGAAAAGATAGCAATACCCACGACCAGCACAAGCAGGATCGGCATAATGAATTTGGAGCATCTCTCAATGCCGCCCTCAACACCGTTATAAACGATAAAGCCGGTAAGCAACATGAAGATCAGTCCAAACCAGACCGATGACGGGTCTGTGATAAAATCCGTGAAATAATCATCATTGGCAGCCGCCGCAAAATCGCCTGTCAGATAGACCGTAAAATATTTGAGGATCCATCCGCCGATCACGGCATAATAAGTCATGATGAGCATTGGGACACAAAAGGTCAGAATACCCAGTTTTTTCCAGCCCGGTCGCATAGTCTCATAAGCCGCTATGGCGGACTGTCCTGTCTTTCGTCCGATCGCAATATCCGTCGTCAGCAGGGTAAATCCAAAGGTCAGCACCAAAACGATATAGATGATCAAAAACAGACCTCCACCATCTTTTGCCACTAAATAAGGAAAGCGCCATAAGTTTCCTACGCCTACGGCACTTCCTGCTGCCGCCAGAACAAAACCGATCTGACCGCTAAAATTACTTTTCTTCTTCATAACAGACCTCTTAGCCGTGCAATCCTGCGGACTGGCGGATCATGTCTTCCACAACGATGTCGTAGATCTCACCGATCGTATTGCAATATTCCAAAACCTTCCACGGCTCGTTGGTATGGAAATGGATCTTGATCAGATCTTCGTCACCTGCTGCAATCAGACAGTTTCCTTCAAAGTGATCTGTGATGTAATCTGCGATCTCATCCTCATCTAAATCTTCGTCTCTGCGGTCGATCAAAAGCTGTGTATCATAACGATATGCAAACTGATCATCCTCAACATCTACACTATTCACATTTCCCATAATATTTTCCTCTCTTTCAAAAAGTAACCACTGCGTATGTTCACACAGTGGTTACATTATAACACAATATTCTTTTATGCCTAGTAAAATCTACATTCCGATCAGATCAAAGAAACCAAAATTCTCCACTGCAATGATTGTTATTCCTAATAGTAATAACGCTATAACAATCGAACCAATTCTATTTTTGATTTTATAAGATAATATCACTGCTAATACCGTCGTTAGTATACTCATCCCATATATCAACATATATTTTATAATAAGCATTTGATTTAAACTAATATAATTAAATACTCCTTGCACACAT
>CAVLBP010000061.1:965-14401 GCA_963661325.1 bacterium | reverse complement strand
GTTTCTTGTATGGCAGTGGGCAACAATAAAAAAAACCGACTGCACGAAAGAACAGGCACATAGGTATCTTAAATGGTTAATTACTATGCGTTAATAGACGGATAATGAATGAAAAGAATATTTCTTAAAGTTGTCAAAACAGAAAGCAGTTTATCACATATTCCGTACTCAGGGCGCTGGCCATTCTGACGGCAATACGTTGTGTATATACGAGAGTCTGGCGATATGTATTCTTTCTTTAGTCTTGTTTCTTCTGCCGTCCCTCTTTGATTTTGTCGGAGCCCTTGTCTTTAGTGTGATCGGCTACTTTATACGAAAATCTATTGCAGATACAGGTCAAATGGCGCATAATCTAGGTAAAAGCCCAATTCGTACAAGGAGGACATCATGGAACATATAACAAGAGAAGACGCATTTACATTGCTGAGAAAATACAATCAGGATCCTTTTCACATCCAGCATGCACTGACGGTCGAGGCAGTGATGCAGTGGTATGCGAAAGAGTTGGGATATGGCGATGATGCAGAATATTGGGGCATTGTCGGACTTTTGCATGACATTGATTTTGAACTCTACCCGGAGGAGCATTGCCTGAAAGCACCGGAACTTTTGCGCGATGCAGGCGTTGGAGAGGACATCATCCATGCAGTCTGCTCCCATGGCTATGGCATTACCGTTGGCTGTGGAAAGACCATTGACGTAGAGCCGGAACATGAGATGGAAAAAGTCTTGTTTGCGGCAGATGAATTGACAGGACTGATCTGGGCAGCGGCTTTGATGCGCCCATCCAAGAGTACCAAGGACATGGAATTAAAGTCACTCAAAAAGAAATATAAGAGCAAGGGATTTGCCGCAGGATGTTCCAGAGAAGTGATCCAAAGAGGTGCAGACCAGTTGGGCTGGGATCTGGAAAAACTCTTATCCATGACCTTAGAGGCTATGGCAGCCAGCGAGGATACCATCAACAGTGAGACGGAAGAGATACAATAATTACCGGCGTTGGGAAGGAAATGCAACTTATGACAAGATTTATTTCATGGAATATTGATTCCTTAAATGCAGCCTTGACATCGGCATCGGCGAGGGCAGAACTATCCCGCGCTGTGCTGGATACGATCAAAGAGGAAGATGCAGACATTATCGCGATACAGGAGACCAAACTGCCTGCGACTGGGATGACGGACAGGCATAAGGAATCGCTGGCTTCCTATTTCCCGGACTATCAGGTGGAATGGGTCAGTTCTGTGCCGCCAGCCAGAAAGGGCTATGCGGGCACTATGGTTTTATACAAAAAGTCCTTGCAGGCGCAGATGAGCGCACCGGCGATCGGCGCACCGGACACCATGGATGCTGAGGGCAGGCTTCTTTGTCTGGAATTTGATGACTTTTATTTTGTAAATGTTTATACACCAAATGCGGGGGACGGCTTGAAACGCCTTTCGGACAGACAGAAATGGGATGCCTGTTATGCAGAATATCTGAGCGGGCTGGATCAAAAGAAGCCGGTCATTGCCTGTGGTGACTTTAATGTGGCACATGAGGAGATTGATCTGGCGAACCCGGATGGCAATCATATGTCCGCAGGCTTTACGGATGAGGAGCGCGAGGGCTTTTCCAACCTGCTTGCCAAAGGTTTTGTAGATTCTTTCCGTTATCTGCATGGCAATGTGGAAAAGGTCTATTCCTGGTGGGCGCAGAGAGTCAAGACCAGCAAGATCAATAACTCCGGTTGGAGAATCGACTATTTTCTGGTCAGCGACCGGATCAAAGACCGGATCAGAAGATCCGAGATGCTGGATTCAGGAGCCAGACAGGATCATACACCACTGGTACTGGAACTGGATGAGAATAAGTGATAAGCATATAGGGTAGGAAAATATGACATTTTCCTACCCTATATTTCTGTCGGCAGACATCCGTAATATTCTTTAAAACAGGCATAAAACTGCGACCGGCTCATATAGCCGACCCGTTCAGCCACGGCAGACACAGACAGGTCAGTTTCTTGCAGGAGGCGTTTGGCTTCCTTCATACAGATTTCCCGATTGTAGTCCTTGATCGTTCCGTTGGTATGGGCGAGAAAGATCTTTGACAGATAGTTCCTATTATAATGAAAGACCTCTGTCAGTTCTTCTACGGTCAGGCGCACCGGCGTCTGATCCAGATAAGCCTTGATCTGTTCGGCAAGTTCTTCGTCAGCAAACTGGGTCTCGTGCACGGTGGTAACATCATAGAGATTGGCGTTGCAAAGGCTGTCCAAAAGCCGTTTCAAAAGACCCGGAACGATATAATCATAGCCTACGGTCTTTTTTCGCAGTTCATCATGTAACTGATAGAGCAGGGTCTTGACATCCTCTTTTCGCTGGATGGAAATACCGTCGGATTCCAAAGGCTTTTCATTTATGATCGCATTGTCTTTTGTGCAAAAAAGCGCATATTCCGCATCCGTAAAATCTTTGTCAAAACGGCTTCTGTGGGAAAGACATTTCAGTTCTTTTAAAAGATCATGCTGCTCCAGATAGGCGCGGGAGATCGTGATAACGATGGCGATCAGGTTATCGGCGCCTGTGATCATGCTCATGCAGTTGGGGTTCATGAGGATGGCGTCGAATTCTTCCATGCGATAGGCTTTCTCGCCAACCGTCTCCAAAAAGGAACCGTTCACAACAAAGATGATCTCAAAGCCATCGTGTTTTTGCACTTGGACGGGAGGATCCCCATCTTCCTGTGAAATGGTCACGTTGACCAGACCGGCATTGATGGCATCCGCATAAGAGACGATGACCTGATCGCTCATGGTCATATTCATGATCTTGGTGCTTAAGTCATGGATGTTGGTCTCAGAATAGGTGGCAGACAGGGAATATTCCTTATACTGTGCCATTAGTTGTGCGGATTCACCGCGAAAGGTAAGACCTGGTCTGATATATTGCTTCATAAATGCTAAACTCTTTTCTTAGGCAAATTTCCAATATCATATTTTTGATGTCGGGATAGACATATTTTATCATAAGATGCAAAAACGTACAATAAAATGTCTATTGATGCAAAAACAAACAAAACAAAGGAAGGGCTGTCGTATAATTTAACCATCATAATTCAACGAATGAAAAGGAGAGGATAAGAATGGTTAAACTTTACAACAAGAAAGGAAAAAGATCACCGCTCTTTTATGCGGTATGGGCATCACCGGGTATCGGTGTTGCAGCAGTTACAGCCCTCTTGGGTTACATTACGTTTTTTGCAACAGATGTCTTAGGCTTGAGTGCCGGATTGGTAGGAGCACTGCTTCTGGTATCCAAGATTTTTGATGGATTTACGGACATTATTGCAGGATTTATCATTGACAGAACCCACACCAAGATCGGAAAGGCAAGACCTTATGATGTGGCAAATGTACTGTTTTGTATCAGTGCACTTTTGTTCTTCTTTATCCCGGATGTAGGAACAGCGGGAAAGGCAGCACTTTTGTTTATCATTTACCTGCTGACCTATTCTGTATTCCAGACGCTCTATTCATGTGCAGGAACGGTTTATCTGGCGCGTGCCGTAGATAAGACAGACGATCAGATTTCACTTAGTTCTGCATGCGGATTGTTAGCATCTTTGGTGGCAATTGTACTTTCCATCTTGTTCCCGACACTGATCCAGAATGCAGGTACAGATCAGGCAAGTTGGCAGTCTATGGCACTTGGCATTTGCTTGCCATCTATTGTACTTTGTGCTATCCGTATTTTCCTGATCCCGGAGATCAATGATGCCGAGACCGAAAAGAAAGACCAGGAAAAACTGACCGTAAAAGAGAGTGCAAAGATGCTCTTTACTAATAATTATCTGATGTTCTTTACATTGGCATTATTACTGACAAACATTGCACAGACGTTGATGGCAAATACACAGACCTATTATTTTAAATATGTGATCGGTGATATCCAGAAAATGACGATCGTTGCAGCAGTTGCTATTGTAGGACCGCTTACGATCGCAGCATTCCCTGCACTTTCCAAGAAAATGGGTATGCGTAATCTGATGGCTCTGGGATTGGTGCTTGGTGCGATCGGTAGATTTATTCCGCTTGTAAGCCCGACAAGTATTCCGCTGCTTACCTTGGGATCCCTGCTTGGTGCTGTTTCTTATATGCCGATCTACATCCTTTGTGCCAATGCCATTATTGGCTGTATGGATTACGGTGAGTACAAGAGCGGACACAGAGGAGAAGGTATCTATACCTGTGTATCCGGTTTCTGTAGTAAGGTTGGTATCGGTCTTGCTAGTGGACTTCTTGGTCTGGTAACAGCCCTTGGCGGTTATGACGGCACACAGGCAGTACAGACTGCATCAGCAAACATGTCTATCATCTTTGCTTATACCATTTTGCCGGGCGTTTTGTATGTGATCGGTGCACTGGCACTCCGCAAGTTCAACTTAGAGAAAGAGTTGCCGGCAATCCAGGCAGAGTTAAAGAAACGTAAAGGGATTACAGAGTAATTTGCTCAAAATGTAAAATTGGGAAGATAAAAGGAGGTTTACATATGAGTTTGACAATTTTTCCAAAACCAAGCAAAGTAGAAGAGACTGGCGGCAGCCTTGCTGTGACATATCCGCTTACCGTGGCACTTCCGAAGGCACTTGCTTCTTTGGAAGAAGTCATGGCGGAGGCACTCAGATGTCAGGCAGTCGCAGCAGATGACGGCATTCTTACTTTCACAGAGGATGCAGGGCTTGGCAAAGAAGCCTATCGTTTGCATGTCACAGAAGATGGCATTACAGTTGCATATGCGGACAGAAGTGGTGCATATTACGCACTTGTGACATTGGGACAGATCTTAGGAGATAGCCTTCCATGTTGTAAGATCGAGGATGCACCGGCACTTGCCGTCAGAGGCTATATGATCGACATCAGCCGTGGCAAGGTTCCGACCTTGGAAGATCTTTGCCGTCAGGTGGATCGTCTGGCTGCCATGAAATACAATCAGGTACAGTTATATGTAGAGGGATTTTCCTTTGCTTATCCTTCTTATCCGAATACCTGGAAGGATGCAACGCCAATCACAGGCGAGGAAGTGCGTTACTTAGATACTTACTGTGAGCAAAGAGGTATCGAACTGGTGCCAAACCAGAATAGTTTAGGCCATATGTATGCATGGCTGGCACGCGATGAGTTCAAGCATTTGTCAGAGACTGACCCGGATCAGGGCATGGAATTCATGGGCAATAAGATGCCGCCAAGTACATTGGATGCTATGAACCCGGAAAGTCTGGAACTGGTTACTTCTATGATGGATGACATGATGCCATGCTTCCATTCCGATAAGTTCAACGTGAACCTGGATGAGCCGTTTGACCTTGGAAAGGGTAAGAATAAGGCGCTTGCCGAGGAAAAAGGCGAAGTATATCTTTACATGGATTACTTAAAGAGACTGCATGCAAAGGTAGCAGAGCGCGGCAAACACATGTATATGTGGGGCGATATTTTAGCAAATCACCCGGAGACCTTTAAGGAACTGCCGGAGGGCATCACCGTATTGGATTGGGGCTATGAGGCATTTACCCCATTTGCGGAACATGCAAAATCCCTGCATGAACTGGGCGTACCATTTATCACCTGCCCGGGAACATCTGCATGGACAACCCTGAGCGGACGTACCGACAACATGAAAGAAAACCTTCGCAATGCGGCAAAGGCAGCGATCGACTATGAGGGTCAAGGCGTACTTGTTACCGCATGGGGGGATGGCGGTCATTTGGAATATGAACCGGTTAATGATGGACCGATGGCATATGCCGCATCTTATAACTGGGGACAGTTGGATGTCACAGAGGAAGAAGTCTGTGCATATCTGAACCGCTTTGTATTCTGTGATAAGGCAGAAAAGACAGCACAGATCTTATTGGATATGGGACGCTTATATCACTATGAGGAGTTCCCGATGGTCAATATGACTATTGCCAGCATGACACTTTCCATGGGTATCCTGCCGGATGGCGTACTTCCATATGCCTTAGAACAGGCAATCCGGGGTATTCAGGCATTTGCACCATCTGCAGCACCGATGATCGATGCTATTTTGGAGCACCGCAAAGACTTTGATTATGCCGGAGCCAAGGCAAGCATTGAAGATCTGAAAAAGCGTGTGACAGAGATAGAATTAGTAGGAGACAAGGCAGAACTTTTGCAGGAGGAATTGGAAAATCTTCTCCGTATTGTATCCTTTGCAGAAGAAGTACACCAGTTGAATGCAGCAGGCGTTACTATGTCAGCAGAAGACAAGGCTGCACAGACGGCTAAGATTTCTGCTTTGGGTAAGGAGATCCTGCATGTGCATCCAAGACTCTGGATCGAGCGCAACAAGATCCATGGTATGGTAGAGAGTACCGCACCGATCGCAAAGATCGTTGCACAGTTACAGGCATAATTTTATAAAAGCATAAAGAAAAACAGACCGCTAGGCGCTTCTCATAAACGCCGGGCGGTCTGCCTTGTATATAAGTACAATCGCCTTTATTGCAATGTGCGCATATAGTCACCGATCTTCTTGTCGGAACCAAGGATATGGTTGGATAGCCATGCCAGAAGAAAATCGATCAGATTGACCAGATATTCCTGCTGGTTGTCGTCCATGGCATCCAGTTCGGACAGGTCGATCTCGACCAGACGCTCCACAAAGGCTGAATGGGCGCGCTTCTGTGCCTCAAGTCCCGGATAGGAGATCTGCTCCATGAGGGCTTTCTCATGGGCAAAATGTGTGGCAGCGGATTCCTTTAAACGAGGCAGGAGACTGTCAGCGATGGTCGTGACATCCTCGGTGTGCTCTGCAAGATCGATCGCCTCATTGACCATTTGGAATAATCTGCGGTGTTTGTTATCAATTTCTTCTATACAACTTAGGGGATCAGAGGAAACTATATAAAATATACGAAAAAAATCACATTTTATCAGTGGGTCTGTGCCTTGAACTGCGAGCCATTTCATAGTATAATTTGTCTCGATTATTAGAGTAGATGTATGAGTGAGGAGGAACTTTTATGACAGAGTGGAAAAACTTAGATACCCTTGCTTCTTTTGGTGAGTTGGCAAAGGTTCAAAAAGTAAATTTAGTAGAGGCTATGTCCGGGCAGAGCGGAGCAGATCGTGTAAAGAAATACAGTGTCCCGATGGCAGAAGGTCTTACATATAACTACGCAGCAAAACAGGTCGACGATCAGGTGATCGACGCACTGGAAAAACTGGCAGCAGAAGCAGAACTTTCTGACAAGTTTGCAGAATTATACAATGGTGCCGTGATCAATACCGGAGAAAACCGTCTGGTTCTGCATCATTTGACCAGAGGACAGTTGGGAGATACTGTTACCGCGGACGGCGTGGACAAGAGAGCCTTTTATGTAGAGCAGCAGCAGCGTATCGCTGATTTTGCTAATAAGGTACACAGTGGTCAGATTACCAATGCCGCAGGTGAGAAATTTACGACAGTAGTCCAGATCGGTATCGGTGGTAGTGACTTGGGCCCGCGTGCTATGTATCTGGCACTGGAGAACTGGGCAAAGAAGAACAATACTTTTAAGATGGAAGCCAAGTTCATCAGCAATGTAGACCCGGATGATGCAGCAGCCGTACTGGCATCTGTTGACGTGGCACATTCTATTTTTGTGCTTGTGTCAAAATCAGGCACGACTTTAGAGACTCTTACCAATGAATCTTTTGTCAAGGATGCATTGGCAAAGGCAGGACTCGACGCATCCCGTCATATGATCGCTGTTACCAGTGAGACATCACCGCTTGCCAAGAGTGATGATTATCTGGCAGCCTTCTTTATGGATGATTACATCGGTGGACGTTATTCTTCTACCTCTGCCGTAGGCGGAGCCGTACTTTCACTGGCATTCGGACCGGAAGTCTTTGCAGCATTCTTGGATGGTGCAGCAACAGAGGATAAACTTTCTGCCAATGCCAATGTAAGAGAAAACCCGGCTATGTTAGATGCCCTGATCGGCGTTTATGAGAGAAATATCTTAGGCTATCCTGCAACCGCAGTCCTTCCATATTCACAGGCACTCAGCCGTTTCCCTGCACATTTGCAGCAGGCAGATATGGAGTCCAACGGTAAGTCAGTCAACCGTTTTGGTCAGCCGGTAGATTATGTGACCGGACCGGTACTCTTTGGTGAGCCGGGAACCAATGGTCAGCATTCCTTCTATCAGTTGCTCCATCAGGGAACCGACATCGTGCCATTGCAGTTCATCGGATTTAAGAAGAGCCAGATCGGTACAGATGTTGTGATCCAGGATAGCACAAGCCAGCAGAAACTTTGTGCCAATGTCGCAGCACAGATCGTTGCTTTTGCATGTGGTAAGGCAGATGACAACCGCAACAAGAATTTTGAAGGCGGTCGTCCATCCAGCATCATCATTGGAGACCAGTTGAACCCACAGGCACTTGGTGCTTTGCTTGCACACTTTGAAAACAAGATCATGTTCCAGGGTTTCCTTTGGAATGTCAACAGTTTCGACCAGGAAGGCGTACAACTTGGCAAGGTTCTGGCAAAACGTGTTCTGGCACATGAGACAGACGGCGCATTAAAAGAATTTAGTGATCTTTTGAACATTTAATTTTAAAGAAAAATGTGATAGTATAAGGCGACGAGGTTTCGTTGCAGAAAAAGGGCATCCTCGAAATGAGGGTGCCCTTTTGAACGAAAGATACGAGGAGTAAGTAATTTATGAATTTAGACCTTCTGATAGAGATCATGAACCTGATCGGGGATGTGGCATTTGCCGTGTCCGGGGCAATGACCGCGATCGAGAAGCGGATGGATATTTTTGGTGTCTGTGTGCTCAGTATTGTGACGACCGTAGGTGGAGGTATGACGAGAGACGTTTTGCTTGGCATCCTGCCACCGATCGCTTTGCAAAATCCACTGGACATTGGCGTAGCGACGGTCGTTGCCTGCATTGTATTTATCTGGGCGGCGCGAAAGAAGCATCTGGACCAGAGCCAAAATCCCATCACGGCAAATATGCTCAATATTTCCGATGCCATAGGACTTGGTATTTTCACGGTCATTGGCATCAATGTGGCGCAGAGTCATCTGGAGGATGCACATGCTTTTATCCTGATCGTGGTCGGTGTCATTACCGGTGTCGGTGGTGGTGTTCTGCGAGATGTGCTGAGCGGTTCCATTCCTTATATTTTTAAAAAGCACGTCTATGCCATGGCATCTGCTGTGGGCGCGATCGCCTATGTGGTCTTAGATGATCTGGTGGGCGTGGCATGGGCGACCATTCTCTGTGCGATCTTAGTGATCGCGATCCGGCTTTTAGCAGCCTACTATCGGTGGAACCTGCCGCGGATCCATGAGATCGAGGCGGAGATCGGAAGCGATACGGAACCGTGATCTCTGGATGGGGAGAGGACATAAAGTGAGAGGTGATGGCAGATGAAGATAGCATTGGCACAGACACTTAGAAACTATGATAAAAAGAATTTGCCCAAAGATATAGTCGCAGGCTTGATCATTATGGCGGTGTCTATCCCCATATCCATGGGCTATGCGCAGATCGCAGGTCTGCCCGCGGTCTATGGTTTGTATGGATCGGTCTTTCCGATTCTTCTCTTTGCCCTTTTTTCTACATCGCCCCAGTTTGTTTTCGGCGTGGATGCGGCACCGGCGGCACTGGTCGGCTCAGCATTGCTCGGCATGGGGATAGAGAGTGGTTCGGCGGAGGCTATGACTGTCGTTCCGGTGCTTACCTTCTGGGTGGCGGTATGGCTTTTGGTATTTTCTCTGCTGGGAGCAGGCAAACTGGTCAATTACATCTCGGCACCGGTCATGGGTGGTTTTATCACCGGTATCTGTACTACGATCATTCTGATGCAGGCACCGAAACTCTTAGGCGGGACTGCCGGTACAGGCGAGTTACCGGAACTTCTCCTGCATTTGTGGGAGGCACTGCCGGATTTGAATGTGCCATCCCTACTTTTGGGACTTTTGGCATTGTTTATCCTTTTACTGTCAAAGAAGATCATGCCAAAGTTTCCTATGGCAGTGGTCTTGATGGTACTGGGAGCATTGCTTTCTAAGTATCTGCCTTTGCAGGAATGGGGGATCGCCACTTTAGCAGCGGTAGAGCCCGGTATGCCAAAGTGGATCTTGCCGGACTTGACGGCGGTTCCTTTTGTAGATGCCATGACCATCAGTTTATCGGTTGCTGTCGTTATCATGGCAGAGACCCTTTTGGCAGAAAATTCTTTTGCCGGTAAGAATGGTTATCGGATCGACGATAATCGGGAGATTTTTGCCTTTTCCATGGGGAATTTTGTGGCAGCCCTGACCGGCTGCTGTCCGATGAACGGATCGGTTTCCAGAACCGCCATGGGAGAACAATATCAGGCAAAGACCCAGTTGACAGGACTCGTTGCAGGATTATCCATGATCGTTCTGCTCCTTTGCGGAACCGGCTTTATCGGTTATCTGCCGGTGCCTATTCTGACAGCGATCGTGATCTCTGCCCTGCTTGGCGCGACGGAGTTTGATCTGGCGGCAAGACTGTGGAAGGTCAGTCGGACGGAGTTCTTCATTTTTGTCGGTGCTTTTGTGGGTGTTTTGCTTCTGGGTACGATCAATGGGGTTTTGATCGGTATTATCCTTTCTTTTTCCGAAATGATCATCCGTACCTCCAAACCGGCAAGGTGCTTTCTTGGCATTCAGCCGGGGCACAAGCATTTCCGGGATCTGACGGAGAGTGACCAGATCCATGCCGTTTCCGGTGTTCTGATCTATCGCTTTAGCAGTAATCTCTTTTTTGCCAATATCGCGGTCCTGGAGCAGGATATTACAGACCATATCACGCCGGAGACAAAGGCAGTGATCTTAGATGCCAGCGGTGTCGGCAGTCTTGACATTACCGCGGCAGACCGCTTGGGAGCCTTATATCATAAACTAAAGGGAGAAAATATCCGTTTTTACATGACCGAGCATATTGCCGGGGTCAATGAGCAGTTGCGCAAATTGGGGCTGGGCTATATGATCGAGGAAGGAGCCGTCCGGCGCACCATCCATATTGCCCTAAAAGATATGGGCTACAAACGTCCCTATCCACTGGAAGGCGGTGTGGATAATGTAGAGCGCAGTGCCTCACGCAAGCGGGCAGATAATCGTGTGCAGGAATTTGTCTGGGCATTTGGCAAAGAGAGTGAAGAACAGATCGAAAAGCAGATCGCCCTACAGATCGAGCAGTTGAAGCAGACGGGCGATGTCGAGGAACTGTTACACGGCAGATGGAGTCACATGGAGGCCTTGGATGAGGATGAGTGGCTGGAACATCTGGAGGAACATTTAAAGGAGATCGTCAATATTTCCGGCAAGGATGAGGAAACCTTAGCGGCCCGTCTGGAAGCGCACAGGCAGGAAGTGCATGACCGCATAGCCTTAGAACACCCGGAACTGGCAGAGCGTTTTAAGGAGCGCAGACATTTGCTGGACGATCATCTGAAAGAAAGACGACCGGAAGTATATGAAGTAGTCGTTCGGATGCGCCAGAAGAAAGAGCAGGAAGAAGAGATAGGAGAAAAGCATGGCAGAAGCAGTAGTAACACTGAAAAAAGGAGAAGGAAGAAGCCTGAAAGCGGGCGGACTCTGGATCTATGATAATGAGATCGACACCATCATGGGCACTTTTACCAATGGTGACATTGTACTGGTGCATGACTTTGACGGATATATCATGGGACGTGGTTATATCAACCAGAATTCCAAGATCCGCATCCGTATGATGACAAGAGAGCCGGACCAGTTGATCGATGAGGATTTTTTACGAAAACGTGTGGAAAATGCATGGCAGTACCGCAAGGATACCGTGGATACTTCCTCCTGCCGTCTGATCTTTGGCGAGGCGGACTTTTTGCCGGGGCTGGTTGTAGATAAATATGAGGATGTTCTAGTGGTCGAGTCGCTGGCACTGGGAATCGACCGCATGAAAGAGACCATCGTTGGGCTTTTGAAGGAGACACTGGCAAAAGACGGAATCACGATCCGCGGTGTCTATGAACGAAGCGATGCCAAGGTGCGGCTCAAGGAAGGACTGCCGCGTGTTAAGGGCTTTATCGGAGAACCTTTTGACACCAATGTGGAAATTGTGGAAAATGGCGTACACTATATGGTAGACCTTGTGGACGGACAAAAGACAGGCTTCTTTTTGGATCAGAAGTACAACCGTCTTGCCATGCAGCGCATCTGTAAGGGCAAGACCGTCTTAGACTGCTTTACCCATATGGGAACCTTTGCCCTTAATGCCGGGATTGCCGGGGCAAAGGAAGTCACAGGGCTGGATATTTCCGAGTTTGCCATCGAACAGGCAAGAGCAAACGCGGTCTTAAATCATCTGGAAGACCGGGTAAAGTTTCGCTGTGCTAATGTTTTGGATGAACTGCCGCGTCTGGCAAATGAGGGGGCAAAGTATGACGTGGTGATCTTGGATCCGCCGGCCTTTACCAAGTCCAGAGAGGCGACAAAGAATGCTATCAAGGGCTATCGTGAGATCAACATGAAAGGCATGAAACTGGTCAAAAATGGCGGTTATCTGGCAACCTGTTCCTGCTCCCACTTTATGACACAGGAACTTCTGGCAAAGACCATCAAGGAGGCAGCCAAGGCAACCCACAAGCGTCTGCGTCAGGTAGAGTTCCGTACCCAGAGTCCGGATCATCCGATCCTGTGGGCGGCAGATGAATCTTATTATTTGAAGTTTTTCATTTTTCAGGTTGTTGATGAAAAGTAATGACTGGAAAGTAGCTGAAATGCTTGATTTATAGGGGATGGAAGGCGTTTGATGTTTACAGAGAAAACCTCGTAAAGTATCGCAAAATATCACAAAACCGTGATTCAAAGTGGTAAGAAAAGTGGTAAGTCTGAGTGGTAAGCATCTGAAATGTGACGAGTGGTAAGCTTATGGGGAAAACGGTATGTTCTATTTGAATGATAACGAAAAATTAACAAAAGACTAACCATGGACTAACAAAGAACTAACCACACGTATCTTTCTTTTTCAAATAGGAGTTGATATTATTATGGTGGAAAGAAAAACGACTTACAAAAAGTTACAAATATATACGGAATGACTACGGTTTGGCTACGGTATTGAGACTTTTTTTGAAAAGCAGACTATGATATTATTATCATGGAAGTAATGAGCAGAGAGTAATCGAGAAAATTCGGTTGCTCTTTTTTATTGTGAATGAGCTTACATGTGCTATAATAAAACAAATTAACAAATCGGGATTGACCGAACTCTTTGAGCGAGAGATACTTCTTGTCCGAAGGGCAAGAAGATGGAACATAAAATGAGTTTGAAGTGAAAGGTGAAACAAGGTGAGTGAATATAGAATCACTAAGAATGTTTTTGAGAAGGATGTAGAGGAAATATATGATAATTTAAAAGAA
>CAVLBP010000061.1:0-955 GCA_963661325.1 bacterium | reverse complement strand
GTTCAGAGATAGTACCGCTTGGAATATTCAAGGAAGATAAAGATGGAAAGAAACTGGCAGGGTTAATTGGCGAAACATTCGGAAATTGGTTATTCATCAAATATTTGTGGGTTAGCTCTGAACTTCGAGGCAATGGAATTGGAACTAAAGTGTTACAAGCAGCAGAAAATGAAGCAAAATTAAGAGGTGCAAGATATGTATTTGTCGATACCTTTGATTTTCAAGCACCGGAATTTTATTTAAAGCATGGCTATAAAGAGGTATTTGAATTATCAGAGTATCCCAAAACAGGTAAAAGACATTACTACAAAAAAGAGTTACAATGATATGGTAAATTCACGTTTGTAGATAGGCTTTTGTTTGAAAATAGACAATATTGTCTGGAAAAGAACTTCGAGTGGAGATGTCAAAGGAAGGCCGGAAGAGCGGGATAAATATTTTTATACTATTATTTATAAAAAGGAAGGAAATATGTCAACAGGAATAATGATTATTGGTCCGTCCGGAAGTGGAAAGACAACACTTGGAAAAATTGTTGCACAGAAATTGGGATATCCATATTTTGATGTGGACGATTATATATGGAAACAGAATACAGATAGTCCATATACACAGATGTATACACGAGATGAAAAGATTAGCAGACTGAGCAATGATATTGCTCCATATGAACATTTTGTGATGGCTGGTTCGATGAGTTCTTTTCACTACGCATTTGATGATAAGTTTGAGATGATGGTCTTTCTTTATGCTGAGCCGGATATTCGTGTACAACGTGTTCATAATAGGGCAATAGCACGATTTGGCGAAAGAGTACTTGAAGGTGGGGATATGCATGAAAGCCACATGAAATTTCTGGAAGAAAATCGGAAATATGAAAATGATGGTTCTCCTGTTTTTCATTTTTCAGGTTGTTGAGGAGAGATAGACATACAAAAAGAGTAGGCGATAGATC
>CAVLBP010000060.1:0-14696 GCA_963661325.1 bacterium | reverse complement strand
TACCCGAGAGGCGCAACCGCACACGGATGTTCGTTTGCGCCGGTTGCCATTGATTGTTGAAGCCGATATCCCAAGTCCTTAGCATCTCTTATAAGTGGCACCCTGAATATCTGTCAGAGGCGGACACATCCTGACGGCAGTCGAAGCTGTGCAAGAGACACTTTATTAAAAGAAAAAGATTTCTCGAAGAGACTCACCCAACCTGCTCCAAAGTTTTTAATGTCCCTTGTCCCTGTGCCGGTTCTGATCTCTCTTCGCATCAGTCCGTGCACCTTGCCCAGACCAAAGGGGACACTCCTTGTGGCAAAAGGAACGTCCCTGTGGCATCTAGGTGCAATAGCGGAAGGTTTTGTCGGTGAGGATGCGGGCAAAGATCAGTCCAAGAGGCAGGGCCAGGATGACAAGGAGGGCGGATGCCAGCCAGGAGGCAGCAGCCGTCAGGTTCATAATGCCAAGATTGTAAAAGTCCTTGTAAAGGTAAAGTCCGGGAACCATGATGACGATGGATGGCACGGTCAGGGAGATACGCGGATAGCCTGCCAAACCCTTTAAGGTGGAGGCTAAGAGACCGGCGATAAAAGCCCCGATAAAGGCTGCTGCGGCAGGTGGCAGGGCAAGCAGGTCGATCAGTTCCAGCCTTACGGTATTGGAAATGGCACCGATCAGACCGGCGGCGAGAGCCAGCCGCACGGGGCTGTTAAACATTATCGAAAATCCAAAGACACCACAGCAACTGGCGAGCAGGCGGAGCAGGATCCATTGCCAGAGGACTAAGTTCAAAGGCAAAAAGTCCATAGGCTGTAAACCCAAAGACATAGCCAGGATCCAGGCGGTCATGGTAGCGACCGTAATGATGATCAAGGAGTAGACCAGACGCTCGGTGCCGGACCGCATATCCAGTTTGGCGAGGTCGATACCGCTTGTAATGAAAGGAAAGCCGGGAATGATAAATAACATGGAGCAGATATAACCGGCTTCATGTTCTAGGCGTGCAGAGCATTTCCACAATGCCGCCGTCCAGCAGAAAAGTGAAGGCTCCGCAGGCTAGGGCGGCAGAGGCGGCTAATGTGAGTGGTGAGTATAAGCCATGTATTTTCTCAATATCATCCAGAGCAGAATGGATCTGCTCACAGGTCTGCTGGCGTTCGTTTTTGGAGAAATTGGAAACAAACTTTTCCAAACGGTTCAACTGTGAAGTGTTGACCCCAGTATTGGTCAGGCAGAGAGACTGGCTGAATTTCCACTTCTTCTTCTCTTGGTAATACCAATGACATAAAAATTATCTCCTATTTTGGTTGTATTCGCTTTCTAATGTGATTATAATTTTATGGTAGCAATAAATAAAAGATATCATTGATATGGTAGCAATCATGATTTGATATGGTAGAGGAAAGCCTATGAATGTTAATTTTGAATATTATAAGATCTTTTACTATGTGGCAAAATATAAGAACTTTACCAAGGCGGCACATGCCTTACACAACAGTCAGCCCAATGTGACCCGCGCCATGAATTGTTTAGAACAGGAGTTGCACTGCACCCTCTTTGTCCGTACAAACCGTGGTGTTTACCTGACCCCGGAAGGCGAAAAACTCTATGTCAGAGTATCTGCCGCTATGCAGCAATTTCAACTGGCGGAGGAAGAATTGTCGGACAGTGTAGGCTTGGAACATGGAACGATCTCCATAGGTGCCAGTGAGATTGCCTTAAATATCTTTCTTCTGGACTATCTGCAGGCTTTTCACAGGGAGTATCCGGGGGTTCGCCTGAGGATCAGCAACCATTCGACACCGCAGGCGATCCGTGCAGTGCACAGTGGGGAAAGCGATTTTGCCGTGGTGACGACACCCATGCAGGTAGAGGTCCCACTCAAAGAAGTTCCTCTGGAGGACTTTCGGGATATTCTGATTGGTGGTTCTATGTTTGCGGATCTTTTGGGACAAAAAAGGAAACTGAAGGATCTAGAGGACTATCCTTTGATCAGTCTGGGGCAGGAGACAACGACCTACCGCTTTTATCACGAGTGGTTTCAGACGCATGGAGAGGAATTTTTGCCGGAAACCCAAGTGGCGACGAGCGACCAGGTTCTGCCTCTGGTAAAAAGTGATCTGGGACTGGCTTTTCTACCACAAAAGATGGCAGAGCCTGCCCTTATGGCGCAGGAGGTGATTGGGATCCCGCTGGAGGAAGAAATCCCGGCGCGCAGGATCTGTCTGGTCTACGATGCAAAACGTCCGATGAACGCTGCGGCACAGAAACTAAAAAAGATACTGATCGATAAAGATGTGATGGAGGAGAGGAAAGCATGACACTGCAACAATTAAAATATGTCATCACCGTGGCAGAGGTGGGGACGATCACAGAGGCAGCGGGAAAACTCTTTATTTCGCAGCCAAGCCTGACCAATGCCATTCATGAACTGGAAAAAGAAATGCAGATCGAGATCTTTTCCAGAACCAATAAGGGCATCACGCTGACCGCCGATGGTGAGATCTTTTTGGGCTATGCCAGACAGGTGATGGAACAGGCTGCCGTTTTGGAGGAGCACTATAAAGAGGGGAAAGGCGGAAAGAAACAGTTCTGCATTTCTACCCAGCACTATTCCTTTGCCGTCAATGCCTTTGTTGACCTGATCAAGATCTATGGACAGGAGGAATATGACTTTCGTTTGCGGGAGACACAGACCTACGAGATCATTGAGGACGTGGCGCGGATGCGCAGTGAGATCGGCATCCTATTTTTGAATGTCTTTAACGAAAAAGTGCTAAAAAAGATCTTAAAGGCAAATGATCTGGACTTTCATCCTCTTTTTACGGCGCAGCCTCATGTTTTTATCAGCAGAGACCATCCTTTGGCAGATCATAAGATCATTTATAATGAAGAATTGGAATCCTATCCCTATTTGTCTTTTGAACAGGGCGAGCATAATTCCTTTTATTTTTCAGAGGAGATCTTTTCGACCACAGAGCGTAAGAAGAATATCCGGGTCAGGGATCGCGCGACCCTCTTTAATCTTTTGATCGGTTTGCAGGGCTATACGGTCTGTAGTGGTGTGATCGATGAAAAATTAAATGGCAAGGATATCATCGCCGTGCCCCTGGCAAATGAGGATGCTATGTGCATCGGTTATATTGACCACCAGAGAGGCAGCCACAGCCGCCTGGGTGAGACCTATTTAGAGGCATTGAAAAAATATCTGGTCTGACGCCTGCCATAGATTAAAACTATGACAAACCACTTTTTTTATCTATTTTTCAGAAAAACCGGCTCCATTTATAATAAAGTCATCAAAAACAAAGGAAATGGAGAGAGGAAAAATGGAAAAAATACAGTCACCATACAGATATGATTTTGTAGGCAGTTTTTTGAGACCACAGAGATTAAAGGACGCCAAGAAAGACTTGCAGGACAAGAAGATCTCGCAGGAGACATATGATGAGATCGTGAATGAGGAGATCAGCAAAGTGGTTGCCAAGCAGAAAGAACTCGGTTACCACATCATCACGGATGGAGAATTCCGCAGAACTTTCTGGCATCTGGATTTTATGTGGGGATTTGAGGGCATTGCCCATGAAAACACAGGCAGCGGTGTACAGTTTGATGCAGAACTGGCAGTTTTGGATGACACTTATCTGGTTGGAAAGATCAAGGCAAAGCAGCATCCTTTTGTTTCTTATTTTAAATTCTTAAAGCAGTTTGAGGACGAGCAGACGGTCGCAAAATACACCATTCCGGCACCGGCGCAGATGTTCCAGCAGTTGATCGTACCGGTCAATGTCGAGAGCACACGCAAGTTTTACCCGACCAATGCAGCCCTGATCCAGGATATCGGCAAGGCATATCAGGAAGTCATCCGACAGTTTTATGATGCCGGATGCCGCAACCTGCAATTAGATGACTGCACCTGGGGCGCGGCTGTCGGTTCTGCTGCCAGGCAAAGATATCAGGCCTTGGGCATTGATCTGGAAGAGGTCAAGAAAGAACTGTTAGAGGTCAACAATCTTGCACTGGAAAATAAGCCGGAGGATATGATCATCACTTCACACATCTGCCGTGGTAATTATCATTCGACTTTCTTTACCAGCGGACCTTATGATACGGTTGCAGATTATGTGTTTGCCAAAGAAAATGTAGATGCACTTTTCCTGGAATATGACGATGCAAGATCCGGTGGATTTGCTCCACTGGCAAAGGTCTCACCGGACAAAAAGGTTGTGCTGGGACTGATCACGACAAAGTCTCCGAAACTGGAAGACAAGGAGACGGTCATTGCAAGGATCCATGAAGCAGCAAAATATGTACCTTTGGACAGACTGTATTTAAGCCCGCAATGTGGTTTTGCTTCCTGTGATATTGGAAATAAATTAACAGAAGAGGAACAGTGGGCAAAATTAAAACTGGTCAAGGAAGTGGCAGAAGAAGTATGGCAGGATGCATGATGATAGGATGCCAATACATCTTTTGCAGGAAAAAGCACAAGATACAGTATATTTTTTGACGACAAAATACAATTATTAGTTGGAGAATCGAACAAAGGATGGTATAATATACATATTGCGATAGATAATATTCCAAAGCAAAATGCAAGGATTTGGAGACAATACAATATGGATAAAGGATATGAACTGGAAAAAAGAGTTCTGGCAATGATATCTGAACAATATGAGGGCATATATCAGTTGGACCTGGCGGACAAGAAGGTCATCTGCATCTATGACGGACGGAACGCATTGGGGGTAGATGATGTTTTAGAGCGTGACATCTGGGTAGAGCGTCTGGTCGGACTTTGCCATCCGGAAGATAAAGAGGATCTACGATCTGTTTTGGCAGAGGATTCTCTTTTTCTGCTTGGGAAAAAAGAGGCAAAGACGGACAATATCAGCAGGGATTTTCGTTTTGTGATCGAGCAGGGCTACCGGTGGATCAACCTGATGCTGATGCCGGATCCTGCGCATGGGCAGATCACGGTGACATTCCGCGATGTGACCCACCGTTATGAGTACGATGAGATCATACGGCGAAAGAATATGGAATTAAAGAGACTTTTACAGACAGCAGAACAATATCGGGAGGCTCTCTTGACCGAGTCGGTTGTCTTATATCAGGTCAATTTTTCCAAAAACCTGATCGAAAATGATCTCTTTCAAAAAGATAAAAAGACCAATGGCATGGTAAAGGTATTGGATACTGTTGGCATAGAGACACCATGTGCTTATGATGAATATTGTGCCAGATGGCAGGGCAGAGTGTCAAAGGATACGTTGGCGGAGTACCGCAAGTTTGCATCTGCGTCTTATATGGTGGAGGCTTATCAGGATGGGCAGACACTCTTGAGTCAGGATTACCGCACGCTGGATTCCACGGGAGAAGAGATGTGGATCAATAAAACGATCTATCTGACGCGGGACAATATCCAGGGGGATATTATCGGCATCGTCAGCCTGCGCAATGTCACAGACCGCTATCGGCAGGACTACCTGCGGGAATCTTTGGAAAAGCAGGCATCACTGGATCTTTTGACAGGACTTTACAATCATGTGACAGGTGAAGTGCTGATCAAGAGCAAGATCGACAATGAAAAGTATCTGGATGCGGCATTTATCATTTTTGACATAGATTCTTTCAAAAAGATCAATGATACCTATGGACATTATTTTGGTGATTGTGTCCTGCAAAAGGTATCGGACAATCTCAAGGGCTGCATCCGTGAGGATCAGGACATTGCCGCACGATATGGCGGCGATGAGTTTGTCGTATTCATGACTTACAAGCAGGAGGATGACATCAAGGATATCGTTGAGCGTATCTTCCAGAGTGTTTCCTGTCAGTATGAGGGACACGCAATCAGCATCAGTATGGGTGTCTGCCTGTCCAGCACCTGTGATGGCGGCTACTATGACCTTTATAAAAAAGCGGATAAATCCTTGTACGATGCTAAGGCAGGCGGTAAGGGACGCTATGTGTATTACAGTCCGGATCAGTCATAGGCATCTGTTCACAGAATTAACATGACTTTTACACAAAAGTTAGTATCTTTTTTACGGAGAACGTGGATAATGGTATATGTAAGGTAAAAAAGAGAAAAGATGAGCGCGGGACTAGGCGCAGTGTGAAAGGGATGGAAAGCGCATATGAAAACATTGAGTCACAAATATCTGGCAGAGCATATCGCAGGACAGTATCTGCGAGGATTTTCCCTGCTGGAGAAAAATGCATACATATATGGGGCGATCGCACCGGATGTCAACAAGGTCACCTATCTGCATGGCTGGGAAGGCAATAAAAAGTTTTTCGGTCACAATTATGAGAACAGCAGCCGGACAATGGATCATCTGATCAAAAAACTGGAGTGGTCGACACCGGGCGGATGGATCTACTTTTATCGTCTGGGCAAGTTGACCCATTACATCGCAGACAGTTTTACCCATGTGCACAATGGCTATTTTACAGGCAGTCTTGCCGAGCATGTGCAGTATGAAAGTGCACTGCATAAATGCTTGTTAGAGCAGATCCCTTTTCAGAAGATGGTCTTACCTACCTTTGATGTCAAGATCTTGCATGAGCATCATGATACTTACGCAGATCTGTATCCATCGGTAGAGATCGATCTTTTATATATTTCATCCATGGTCTTGGCAGCAACCCTTTGTTATGCGGACAGACCGCAATATGTCGGGCGGATCTTATGGGATTTCCCGACTTGGAGCGTACATCGGCTCCCACGATTTTACAGACAGTTTACAACCTTTTAACGAAAGACAGATAGAAGCACCCTTAGGGGTGCTTTTATAATGTCATTGTTGCAGGAAGGAGGATGCAGGCATGACATGTTTCCTTCCTGCGGCAATGAAATGTTTGCGTGGATCATGCGCAAGAAGGAGTAGAAATGAGTAAACTAAAACTAACAAAACTGGAAAAATCTTGGGTCTTATATGATGTGGGTAATTCGGCATTTACCCTTCTGGTATCAACCTTATTCCCTATTTATTTTAATGCAATTTCAGAAAATGCAGGGCTTTCCGATGTGCAGTATCTGGCATACTGGGGCTATGCAACATCGATCGTTACCCTGATCGTGGCTTTTTTAGGACCGGTCTTAGGAACGATCACAGATTTCAAAGGCTATAAAAAACCGATTTTTATAGGTAGTCTGGCTATCGGCGCCATTGCCTGCTGTATGCTTGGCATGACGACTTCCTGGCTGGTATTTCTCATCATTTTTATCATTGCAAAATGCGGCTATTCTGCCAGCCTGGTCTTTTACGATTCCATGATCAATGACGTGACTACGGAAGAACGTATGGATGATGTGTCATCCCGGGGATTTGCATGGGGCTATATCGGCTCTTGCGTGCCATTCATCTTAGGTCTGCTTCTGGTACTCTTTGGTGAAAATCTTGGGCTTTCCCAGATGCATTCCATGACGATCGCTTTTCTGATCACAGCGGTCTGGTGGGTGGTTCTGACCCTGCCGCTTCTGAAAAATTACAGACAGGTCTATTTCGTGAAAAAGGAGCAGGGCATTGTGGCAGGAAGTTTCAAAAGACTGGGCAAGACGCTGGTCGGACTTAAGGATGAAAAGGCTATCTTTTTATTCCTGCTGGCATTTTTCTGCTACATCGATGGCGTTTATACCATCATTGATATGGCGACGGCTTATGGAACAGCCTTGGGGCTGGATTCGACCGGACTTCTTCTGGCGCTTTTGGTAACCCAGATCGTTGCTTTCCCATCGGCGCTTATTTTTGGCAAGTTGTCCCAGAAGCAGGAGTCAGGTAAACTCATACCGGTCTGTATTGTGGCATATACCTTGATCGCAGTCTTTGCCTTTTTCTTAGATTCACAGATCAAGTTCTGGATCTTAGCCATCTGTGTGGGTATGTTCCAGGGCGGCATACAGGCTTTATCGAGATCCCATTTTGCCAAGATCATTCCGCCAGAAAAATCAGGCGAGTATTTCGGACTTTATGACATTTGCGGAAAGGGCGCATCCTTCCTTGGCACCATGCTGGTATCGGTAGCCAGCCAGTTGACAGGTAGTGCAAATATCGGTGTGGGATCTCTGGTGATCCTCTTTATCCTTGGCTTCTTCCTCTTTAAGAAATCTGTGGCAGTCACGAAAGAAGAGAGCGGCAGCATCGAACTTGGCACAGCAGATGATCTCAAGCAGTCTGCGGTATAAAGGAGGAACGGCATGCAAGGTACATTTATACAGACATGGAAAAGGATTCTTGCCATCCTGCTTGGCATAGAGATCGTGGGCTGGATCGCAGATGGTCTGATCTGGCAGTTCTGGCTTCCGGTAGAGTGGTTTCGCCTGTTTGGAGAGTTGTTCTTAGCCTGGGGAATTGTCATGGTTTTTGCGATCGCATTTCGCTATGCAAAAAAGGCAAGATAGATCTCATTATCTGACTGTGAAAAATGTCTAAAAAATAATAACCTCTCGCATGAGTTGTGGTATAATTATGACAACTTAGAGTGCGGGAGGTTTTTTCTATGGATCGTTTTTATGTGGAGGCTGCACCGATTGCAGAAAATAAGACCTATGTGAGCGGACAGATCCGTCTGAGTGTCATCACAGACCATATTTTGCGGGTGGAGCGTGTGGAAGGAGATGCCTTTGTAGACCTGGCGACGCAAAAGATCATGCATCGTGATTTTGGCAATCCAACTTTTTCGGTAAAGGACAATATGCTGGATATCGAGGTGACGACGGCAGACCGGGTCTTTCATGTGGATAAGGAGACAATGCTCGTGTCGGTCAGATTGGAGGGCTATTGGGTAGACACCCATCAGGTACATCCGCTGGGCGGAACATTTCGAACCCTGGATAACGGTCTGGGCGACCGCATTTTGTTTGGCGAGAATAAGGGGCCGGTCAAATTATCAGACAGTATCTTTTCTCTGGAGGGGGTGGCGGAGATCGATGATTCTGCCTCCTATCTCTTGGAAGAAAACGGCACTCTGTCTGCCAGAAGATCAGGCGATGTAGACCGTTATATTCTGGCATTTGGCAAGGATTATCTGGGCGGTCTGCGCGAGTTTTACGGCTTGACAGGCTTTACACCGCTTTTGCCCAAATATGCGCTGGGAAACTGGTGGTCACGCTACTATGCATATAGGCAGCAGGAATATATTGATCTGATGGATAAGTTTAAAGACAAGGGAATCCCGCTTACCGTTGCCACCATTGACATGGACTGGCATCTGGTCAAAAATGTGCCAAAGGATGCGACGACCCACAGCAAATTCTGGGGCAGGGGCTGGACCGGCTATACCTTTGATACAGACTTGTTCCCGGACTACAAGCAGTTCTTCCGAGATTTAAAGGAACGGGGACTTGCCATTACCATGAACCTGCATCCGCATGACGGCATCCGCTATTTTGAAAAGCAATATCCTGCCATGGCGCAGGCGAATGGCATCGATCCGGCAAGCAAAGAGCCGGTAGAATTTGACTTTACAGATCGCAAGTTTGTGGATTCTTATTTTGATCTGGTCTTGCATCCTTATGAGGAGGAGGGCGTAGATTTCTGGTGGATCGATTGGCAGCAGGGACGACAGTCCAACCGAAAGGGGCTGGATCCTCTGTGGATGCTCAATCATTACCATACTTTAGATGCCGGACGGAATGGGCGGACACCGCTGATCCTTTCGCGCTATGCCGGATGTGGATCACACCGCTATCCGCTGGGATTTTCGGGAGATACCATCGTGCGTTGGAAGAGCCTTGCTTACCAGCCGTATTTTACCATCGCAGCATCCAATACAGGTTACACTTGGTGGTCACATGACATTGGCGGTCATATGGGAAGCAAGGGAAATCCGGAACTTTATACCCGCTGGGTACAACTGGGCGTCTTTTCTCCGATCAATCGTTTACACTCTACCCGGGATAAATGGAGCAAGGAACCATGGCTGTATGGGGATGAGGCAGAAAAGATCGTGACAAAGTTCTTGCAGTTGCGCCACCGCCTCCTGCCATATCTTTATACGGCGAATGTCAGGACAGCGCGGGAGGGACTTCCGATCGTCATGCCTATGTATTATCTGCATGACTGCAAGGAAGCCTATGAGGCAAAGACCCAGTATTACTTTGGTACGGAAATGATCGTGGCTCCGGTCGTGACCAGACGCAATAAAGAGGGGCTGGCACCGGTCAGTGTCTGGCTGCCGGAGGGCAAGTGGACGGACTTCTTTACCGGTCAGGTCTTTGAGGGCAATCATACCTATGAACTCTTTGTACCGCTGGATCGTATACCGGTCTTTGTAAAGGAGGGCGGCATCCTGCCGCTTCTCGCTGATTGCAGGGATAATGGGCAGGAGTTTACCTCTTTGGAGGTACGTTTTTATGCCGGTAATGGAAAATACCGCATGGAAGACGAAGCAGGAGGCATTGATCTTTCCATACAAACGACAGAGGACGGCACAGAGATCTATATTACAAAAGATGAGACCTGTCCTACAGAAAAGATAGGGATCAGAGTCATTGGGGCAAGCAATACGGTTTATCATGTGCATGGAAATATGGAATACAGCATACAGATATAAGTTTAATTTCATACTATTTTAGTAGGCGATAGGGAGTACATCCTAAATGCATATAGGAATACGGGAAATGTACAAAATACAGGACATGAGCGTAAAAAAAGGCATAAAAAGGGTGTATTTCCTATCTTTATGTGGTAATATATCTCTGCAAGAAAGAAAAGAGGAGATATAAAGGTGTTAGAGTTACAGGATATTTGTTATGAGACCGAAGATGGTAAGTTGATCTTAGACCATATCAATGCGACCATCGAGGATCATTTTGTTGTGATTACAGGACCAAACGGCAGTGGAAAATCTACACTTGCCAAGGTCATTGCCGGGATCAATAAGCCGAGCCAGGGGCGGATCCTTTTAAATGGAGAAGATATTACCGACTGGTCCATTACCGATCGCGCCAATCGTGGGATTTCTTATGCTTTCCAACAGCCGGTCCGTTTTAAGGGACTAACGATCAAAGACCTCATGTCACTGGCAGCAGGAAAGGATGCGACAGTCAGCGAACTTTGTGATCTCTTGTCAGAGGTAGGGCTTTGTGCCAAGGATTATATCAACCGAGATCTGGATGGCAGTCTTTCCGGTGGCGAGTTGAAGCGTATCGAGATCGCTATGGCATTTGCCAGAAATTCAGACCTGACTTTGTTTGATGAGCCGGAGGCGGGGATCGACCTGTGGAGTTTCCAGAAACTCATCCATGTCTTTGAAAAGATGGTGGCAGCCAGTGATGGAAATATCCTCATCATCAGCCATCAGGAGAGGATTTTGGATATTGCGGACAAGGTTCTTTACTTAAAGGACGGCAAGGTTGAAATGTACGATACCAAGGACAAGGTGCTGCCAAAGATCATGGGTATGCCGAGTTCGACCTGTAGTGTACTGACAGAAAAGATGAAGGAGGACTAAGGACGTGGGAACGATTGAACAGAATATCTTAAAAGAAGTTGCCGGTCTGGATGCACTTCCGGTGGGTGCTTACAATATCCGTACCAACGGTGCATCTTCTGCCAGAAATACAACAGCCAATATTGATATTGTCACAAAAGAGGACAAGCCGGGCATTGACATCATCATCAAGCCGGGCACCAAGAATGAGAGCGTGCATATCCCGGTCGTGGTTTCACAGGCGGGATTAAAAGACATGGTATATAACGATTTCTTTGTCGGCGAAGGTGCAGACGTGACTATCGTAGCCGGTTGTGGCATTCACAACTGTGGCAGTGCAGACAGCGGTCATGATGGTATCCATACCTTTTATGTAGAAAAAGGTGCTAAGGTGCGCTACATCGAAAAGCATTACGGCGAGGGAGATCCGGGTACGACCGGTAAGCGTCTGATGAATCCGACGACCATCGTTCACTTGAAAGAAGATGCCGAGATGATCATGGAGACATCCCAGATCTCCGGTATTGATGATACACTGCGTATCACGGAAGCAGATCTGTGTGATCGTGCCAAATTGGAGATCCATGACAGCATCATGACGACAGGTGATCAGAATGCAGATGCACAGTTCACGGCAGATCTCAATGGAGAGGATTGCGCTTGTAATATCGTCAGCCGTACAGTTGCAAGAGACCATAGCAAGCAGCATTATACTTCGACTTTGAATGGCAACAACCGCTGTGCCGGACATACCGAGTGCGATTCCATTTTGATGGATCAGGCTTATGTGCTTGCAACCCCACAGTTGTCTGCGGCAACGACGGAGGCAAGTCTTATCCACGAGGCAGCCATCGGTAAGATCGCCGGTGAGCAGTTGATCAAACTTATGACTTTAGGTTTGACAGAAGAAGAAGCAGAGGAACAGATCATTTCCGGCTTCTTAAAATAAAATGGGAGAAATGCCATGGAAGCATTGATAGCAAGATTTATTGAACTGATCAAGGAATCCAACCATATTGTCTTTTTTGGTGGAGCGGGCGTATCGACCGAGAGCGGCATCCCGGATTTTCGCAGCAAGGACGGCTTATACAATCAGCATGATGTGCAGTTTGACAAGTATCAGCCGGAATATCTCTTGAGCCATACCTGTCTGATGAGAGAGCCGGAGGTATTTTTTGAATTTTACCGACAAAAGATGGATAGCCGGGGCTTTGAACCCAATGTCACGCATAGGGTACTGGCAAAGTTGGAAGAAATGGGCAAACTGGATGCCGTCGTCACACAGAATATCGATGGGCTGCACCAGTTGGCTGGATCGAAATGTGTCTATGAGATCCATGGAACGACCCACAAAAATTATTGTGCATCCTGCGGAGAGAGCGTTGGAGAAAATTTTATTTTTGAGACTTCCGGTATTCCCAGATGCCCGAAGTGCGGTGGCATGATCCGCCCACAAGTTACTTTATATGAAGAAGGTCTGCCGGAGGATGCGGTAAATGGTGCGATCCATGCGATCCGAAAAGCGGATACGCTGATCGTGGCAGGCACTTCCTTAAATGTCTATCCGGCGGCATCCTATGTCTATGAGTTTCAGGGAGATCATCTCATTGTCTTGAACAAAGAGCCGCTGCATGTGCAGTTGAACCCGGAGAAGGATCTTTTTATCGAGGCATCCATGGGTCAGGTCTTTGCTGCCTTAGAAGATGCACTTTTTTGATAAAAAGGCATAAAATTCTTGATGAATTCATAGAAAAATGAAATTTTTGTGCAAAACGCACAACGGTACAAGTAAAAATAAGATTGCTTTGTGCAATATTAAGTAAAATGTGTGCAAAGTGTTAAATGTTCGACAAGATGCGACATTTGTCCTTCAAAAGGACAAAGACCTTGCAAAGGAATACTGTAAATATTACCCGAAATTTTAATATTTTTCACGAATTTTTGATTTGACAAAGGAAAACACCTGTGTTTAAATAGGTCAAATGAAACGTTGGAAATGTTTTCATTATTTGTAGTTTCGCGGTTTTAAAGTGAAAAGGAGTGAAAGAAAATGGAACTGAAGGTAATGCTTAAGGACGAAAAAGAAGTACAGGAATTCGTGCAGGCAGCATCCGTTTGTCCAGAAGCCATTGATTTAAAGAGTGGCGCCATATATTTAGACGCAAAATCATTGCTCGGTGTTATGAGCATGGGAATGAAACGAGAGATGCAGGTGCTTTGCAGCAAGTATGATCCGACCTTTGTGCAGGCGGTTCGTAAATTTGCAGTAGCATAAAGTGCATGGAAGATGCCCTCGGCGGGTTTACCTGCCGGGGGCATTTTATGTTATACTAAACATATGAAGATCAGTAAGTTGTTACAAGAGGAAGAATTAAAACCGCAGATCGTGATCTCTGTTCGTAACCTCGTCGAATTTCTGATGAATGCAGGCGATATCGACGACCGGCATGGCGGGCAGATGCGTATGGAGGCGATGCAGGAGGGCAGCCGGATCCACCGCAAGATCCAGAGGCGGGCTGGCGCCGATTATCACGCAGAGATCCCGCTCAAGTTCATCGTTTCCTATGAGGAGTATGATCTTGCCATTGAGGGCAGAGCCGACGGTATTATATATGAAGAAGGCTTATTGGAAGAGACCAGCCACTTTTTAGAAGATTCCCAGATAGATCTTGAAAAAGAGGGGCAGGAAGATCCGGCACCGCCTGTTATGATTGACGAGATCAAGGGAGTCTATCTGGATGTGGAGCAGATGACAGAGCCAAACGAGGTGGATCTGGCACAGGCAAAGTGCTATGCCTTTATTTTTGCGACCCAGCACTCCCTGCCGGCGATCGGGGTGCAGATGACATATTGCAATCTGGATACGGAGGAGATCCGCAGATTTCAGATGCATTATTCTTATGAGGAGATCGAAGCGTGGTTTTTGGAAATCATTGCTTCTTATAAGAAATGGTCGGATTTTTTATTTCATCACAAGATGATCCGCCAGCAGTCCATCCGGGGTCTGGAATTTCCTTATGCCTATCGGCAGGGACAAAAGAAACTGGTGACGGATGTCTACCGCAGCATTATGCGCGAAAAGACTTTATTTTTGCAGGCTCCGACAGGAACGGGAAAGACATTGGCAACGATCTTTCCTGCCATACAGGCGATGGGACAGAACAAGGGAGATAAGATTTTTTATCTGACAGCCAAAAATGCGACCGGGGTCGTGGCGCACGATACCTTTCTTTTGATGGAAGAGCAGGGCTATGAGGGCAAGACGG
>CAVLBP010000059.1:0-14749 GCA_963661325.1 bacterium | reverse complement strand
AAAAAAGTAAAAAAAGCAAGTGTTTGTATTACGGCGCTTGGGGTTTACCAGTTACAGATCAATGGGAAAGAAGTCGGGGATGTCATGCTGGCGCCGGGCTATACCACTTATAAAAACCAGATGCAGTATCAGGTGTATGATGTGACTTCTTATTTACAGGAAGAAAATGTCATCACAGTGTCTGTAGCAGGGGGCTGGGCAGTGGCAACCTTTGGACCTTTTGGCAGCGGGCAGCATGCCGGAAAGAAGCAGGCGCTTCTCATGGAAGTGCAGATGCAGTATGCGGATGGTACATGGGAAATCTTTGGCACGGATGAGACATGGAAGGTAACGGTGGACGGACCGGTGCGGGAGGCATCCATCTATGACGGAGAGGTCGTAGATGCTAGACAGGAAACCGGACATTTGGTATCAGCCCAAGTCCTGTCCAAGGCACCGACGAAGCGTCTGCTGGCGACCTACGGAAATCTGCCAAGACGCATCAAACGTTTAGAGCCGGTTGCAGAACATGAGGGGAAAGATGGATATATCTTCGATTTCGGGCAAAATTTTGCAGGTCTTGTCAATTTGAAGATAGACGCGAAAGGGGGAGAGCATATCCGGGTGCGTCATGCAGAGATACTGATGGATGGCGAATTGTTTACACAGCCGCTTCGCACGGCAAAAGCCAGGATCGACTATATCTGTCGTGAGGGTCAACAGGAATATAGTCCGCATTTTACCTATATGGGCTTCCGTTATGTTGAGGTCTGCGGAATTGCCCGTGATAATTTTGAGATCACAGCAGATGTTTTATCATCCATGGAAGATACTACAGGAGGTTTCCATTGTTCCAATGCCGATATCAACCGTTTGCAGGAAAATATCAAATGGGGTGGTCTGAGCAATTTTGTGGATATTCCGACCGATTGTCCGCAAAGAGATGAACGTCTGGGATGGACGGGAGATATTGCCGTCTTTGCGCGGACGGCATGCTTTAATTTTGATATGACCAATTTCCTCAAAAAATGGCTCATGGATATGCGAAGTGAGCAGGGAAAGCGCGGAGGAATCCCCTTTGTTGTCCCGGATGAAATGCATATCAAACTGGTCTCCGCAGGCTGGGGCGATGCCTGTGTGATGGTGCCGTGGGCACTCTATATGGATCGGGGCGATATCCGTGTGCTGGAGGATAATTATGAGATGATCTCCAAATACCTGCAAGAGGTAGAAAAAATGGCGCACAGAATGAGTTTGGGAGATAAGAAATACCTGTGGGATTGGGGCTTTAGTTTTGGCGATTGGCTGACCTATGGTGAGAACCAGCTCGCATGGATGAAAAAACGACCATGGGTATCGACCGCCTATTATGCGCACACGACGCAGATAGCATCCCAGATAGCGCATATACTGGGAAAGACACAGAACGAGGAAAGATATAAGGATCTGCGTGCACAGATCATCCGTGCTTACCGAAAATATTTTACGGATGGAAAAGGCAGGATCAAAAAGGAATTTCAGACAGCCTATGTCTGTCCTCTTTACTTTGGCATGGTAGAGGGAGAGGAGAAAGCGGCATATGCCAGAAACCTCCTGCGTCTGGTCGAGGAGGCAAACGATCATCTGACAACGGGATTTTTGGGGACGCCTTATCTGCTCTTTGCCCTCAGTGATGCCGGATATGCTGACAAAGCCTATGATCTGCTTTTGCAGGATACCTGTCCGTCCTGGCTGTATGAGGTAAAAGCGGGGGCGACAACGATCTGGGAGCGCTGGGATGCCCTGCGCGAGGATGGAAGTGTCAATCTGGGCGAGGGAAATGTCAAAGACATTTCCGAACAGGATAGCAATTTGGGCGGAGGGATGGTCTCTTTCAACCATTATGCCAACGGCGCCGTAGGCGACTGGCTGTACCGCCGCTGCGCGGGGATCGAAGCCATGGAAGCCGGCTATCGCAAGGTGCGGATCGCACCGATCCTTGGAGGCGGATTGGATTGGGTCGACTGCTTTAAGGAGACACCATATGGAAGAGTGGAAGTCTATTGGAAAAAAGAAAAAGAGAAGTTTTCCATGAATGTAAGGATACCTTTTGGCACAGAGGCAGAGATCGCCTTACCGGATGGAAGCAGACAAGAGGTAAAAAGCGGAGATTATCATTATGAAGTACAGATTGGTTGAAACAATACAAAAAACAACATTTCCGGCGGTCAATTCTTTTGAAGCCAAAGATCCGGGCAGGGAGGAGATCTTTGGCTGTGGCACAGTCTTTCGTAACCTATGCTATGGAAGAGACTATCCCAATTCCTATCTGGATCTCTATAAGAGCCGAAAAGGGGAAATGGCTCCCCTGATCTTTTATGTGCATGGCGGTGGCTTTACCTGGGGATCCAAGGAGGATGGCGATCCCAATGCAGGAGAACAGGGCGATAAGATGTGGTTTTTCACGCGCTTTTTGGAAGAAGGTTATGATGTGGTCTCAGTTGATTATGCATTTGCACCGGAGTATTCCTATCCGACGCCAATTTTGCAAATGCAGCAGGCCATGCGATTTTTAGAGGCGAATGCTGCGACGTATGCACTTGCCATAGATCAGGTCATTCTTTGTGGCAGTAGTGCAGGAGGTCAGATCGTGGGGCAATATGCCTTGATAGAAACTGATGAGACATATGCAGAAACCATGCAGATAGAGCCGGTACTTTCCAAGGGAGCCATACGGTGTATTTTGTTCAATTCGGCGCTTCTGGATCCGACTCGTTATGATAAGGTGCATGATTTGGGATTTAATTATCTTTTGCGCAAATGCGGACAGGCATATTATAAGGAAAGAGTTATGCGGACAGCCAAAGGCGCGGTCGAGGGAAATATCCTTTCCCATGTCACCAAATACTATCCGCCGTCTTTTCTATCTGATGCCAATACAGGGTCTTTTTATGACCAGGCAAGGGATATGTATGCCAAATTGCAGGATCTGGGTGTACGGACAAGACTCAATATCTATGATCGGCATGAGGCTAAATTAAAACATGGGTATGAAAGTTTTGATACTGTATACGGGCAGGACAACATGGAGCAGATGCTGGCATTTATAAAGGAGAATTTATGATGGGAACATTAAAGGGGACATCCTTTGGGGCGAAATGTGTATCGATCGGTATGCGCACGCTCGTCTGTCTGACAACTGTATTTACCGGGGAGAGCATTTTAAGGACTTCCATGTATCGGCAGCAAAAGCCCTATCGCTTTGGCAAATGGAAAGTGCCGCAGGGGTACACGAATAAGGAAATTCATTTAGAGCATTGCAGGGGCTATTATCTGGAACAGGGGGCAGACCGGGTCATGTACCAGATCCATGGCGGAGGTTATGTGGCACAGTTTTCAGATCTCTATAATGAGACAGCCCTGCATTTTGCCAAGATCACCGGTGCCAATGTATTTTCTTTAGATTACCGGACAGCACCGGTCAATGTCTATCCCTCTGCCTTGGAAGATGCGATCGCCGGGTATCATTGGCTTTTAAAAGAGGGCTATGCGGCAAAGGATATTTATTTCTGTGGGGAGTCTGCCGGAGGGGGCTTGTGTCTGGCACTGGGGCTCTGGCTGCGGGATCACGGTGAAGCATTGCCGGCGGGCATGATCCTATCCTCGCCATGGACGGATATGACGGCAAGCGGAAGATCTTATCAGACAAAAAAGACGGAGGATCATTTCTTTGGCTATCCCAAGGCGGAAAAAGTACCAAAATATCCGGTACCCATCGTTTATGCGGGAGAGCATGATCCCAAAGATCCCTATCTGTCACCGGTGTATGGAGACTACCAAGGCTTTCCGCCTCTGCTGATCCAGACCGGAGAAGCCGAACTGCTTTTGAGTGACAGCGACACAGTGGTGGCACAGGCAAAAAAGGCAGGGGTCAATGTGACCTATTATACCTATCCCGGTATGTATCATACCTTTTATATCACGCATCCGAACCTGCCGGAATCGAAACTGGCATGGGAGCGGATCGCGGCGTGGTTTGCAAGATGATCTGTGGGGCAAAAATGGGGCAGAATGAAAGAAATTTTGGAAAAGTCTGAAAAATAAGAAAACCTCGAAACCAAGTAAAATCAATGGTTTCGAGGTTTTCTTTTATATATTCTGCAAATAAAAAATGCAGGAGATGGGACTTGAACCCACACGATATTGCTACCACAGGCACCTGAAGCCTGCGCGTCTGCCAATTCCGCCACTCCTGCGCGCAAATAGTATTCTATCTGTTTTTACACATGAAGTCAAGGATAAATTGTAAACTTTTTACTTGCAAAATATGATTTATTCGATGGCAAGACTTCCGATCATGTAGCCGTTGGAGGTCAGAGGCATGGTATTTCCCAGTTTGATGACCTCACCAGTAGAAGGATCCTGCACCAAAAGATAAAGGCTGTAAGTGCCTTTTTCATAATCCCGCAGGGCAAGGGACTGCTTCAAAGTGGTCGCTTCTTGCGGATTCCAACTGCGATTATCCGTATCCAGTGGAAGGGTGATCATTTCTTCCGTATCCTGATTGCGCATGAGCAGGCGCACATCATACGGCATGTAGGAAACAGAAAAACCGACATTTTCTATGGAAAGTGTGATATTTCCGCTTTCATTTTCCCAGGTGTTAAAAGATAGGGCGACATCCCGCAGGACATAGCGGTAACCTAAGTGGGTCGTCATATAGTCATAAAGGGTAAGACCACTATAGGCATCGGAACTGCTATAGGTCTGGTTTTTCCAAGATCCCAGTGTAGTGTCTGTCTGTTCGGCATTCAAATAGGAAATATGGCATGCTTGGAGCATCTGGATGGCGGTGGCTGCGTCTGCCAGAGATGGATCTGCCGCAACAGAACCGCCGCATGGAGCAAAGGAGGCGATTGCTGCCGTGGCTTCTGCCTCTGCATTTGACATAGCAGGTGTCAGGCTATCGTTAAAAAGTCCCAGACGGTAGAATAGGGTCTTGTCAGAGGTGAACAGAGTCGGCGGTACACTGGTCTGTCCGATCGCCTGTAAATATTGTCCGGCATCATGCAGTCCCAGATAAAGAGACTTGTCGGTCAGGGAAGCATAGTAGTCCGTCAGGTCGGTAAGGGAGGCATCCGTCAGATTTGTCGATGCAATGCTTTCTCCCTGCGCACCTATGAATACTCCCTGCAACTGGTAGATGTGTGCAGCATAGTCATTGACGATGTCCGATACTTGTTCCATATGGCGATAGACGGTAGTCAGATCGGACGGCTCGCTTACGGCATTGTCGCCTGTCGTATCATAGCAGAAACGCAGGATCATCTGCTTGTCGGTCGCAGCCCAGGTGCTCAAAATGGAACGGATATCAGCAAGCCCGTGATCGGATATGGCACCGGCGGCATAATTTTTCAGATTGATGCGGACAAGACAGAGGCGTGTGGAATTATCCAGAGCCAGTGCGTAGTCCACGGTGGACGGATCAAAGGAAGCGTCCTCGGAGATCTCATATTCGTAGGTATGATACCAGCCGGCATAAGGATTTGCCAGAGCCTCGTTGCTCTCGTTGTAGTCCGCCGGTGTGAAAGTGGCAGAGATATTACGGCGCAATAAAAAAACAGTGCCAATGACACTGAGCGCTATTAAAAATAAGATCAGACCACACAAAAAGCGCAGACCGCGATGCTTTTTCCTTGTTCTTCCTGCCATAAGATGCTCCTTTGTTTTTCTACTAGGAGTATATCATATTTATAGAAAGAAACAAAAAAATGCCTAAAAATTCTTGCATTTGATGGAGCACGGGGATGGGATATGGTACAATACCTTTAAGAGGATAATAGTAGGGGGATTTATCATGGGGAAAGGATTGGAAAATAAAAAGAAAACATTCAAATTTATTGCGGCACTTTTGTCTGCTACGGCGACCTTGCTCTGGGTCATGTTTTTTGCATGGATGTTATGTAAAAATTCGACATCATCGGATGGATGGGAACTGGCGGATGGCTGGCAGGTCAGTGTAAATGAACAGCAGTTAGCACAGGAGGAGGCACTGTCGGCGTACAAGTTCTCGCATTTACAGGTGGGAGATGAGATCGTTTTGACGGGGACTTTCCCTGAGGATATGCCATTGCATCAGACCATGACTTTTTTGTGCTATCTTTCAACAATCAACGTGGAGATTGATGGCAGAGAGATCTATGATTATGGGCAGGAGTATGCAAAGAAGAACTGGCTGGTAGGCAGCGGCTATCATTTTATAGATCTTCCGGAAAATGTTTCCGGTAAAGATTTTGTCATTACCTTAAATGTGCGGGAGACGGATGCCTTTACCAACATCACGAATCCGACGATAACGGCGACCAGTGAAGTCTACCGGGAATTTGCAAGACAACATCTGCTCAGTACCTTTGTGGGGATCTTTCTAATTCTTTTGGGAGCGGTCATGACCATCGTTAGTGCGGTTGCGGTCTGCTATAGCAGGGTTTATGTGCGTCTTTTATATATCGGGATCTTTAGTTTTCTGATGGGCATCTGGTCCATGTGTAATATGAAGGTATTCGAGATCTTCAAGATCGATCTGGCTTCCAATACGACGGTGGAGTATCTGACCCTGTATCTGGCACCGATTAGTTTTATTTTAATGATCGCAGAAATGCGTCAGCAAGTAGCAGCATGGAAACAGCAGTTGGCATACGCATCTGCTACTTTGATGGGACTCTTCTTTGTGGTTTCGACCATCCTGCAATTTTTGAACATTGAGCATTATCCGAGACTTTTGGGATATTTCCATCTGTTTGGCGGAATTTCTCTGTTTTTGGTGGCTCTGACAGGAATTGATAAAGAAAGGAAGTTGGATCGCTCAGAAAGGGCATTACATATTGGCGTGGTTACCTTGTGTGTGTGTGTAGCTATGGATCTGATACGATTCAACCTGCAAAAATATGTCATGCAGGACAATGAACTTCTGACCATCAGTATCATCCCAGTGGGAACATTACTCTTTATCGTCATGCTAGTCGTGAGTTATATCTTCTATGTCTACGACATTCTGGTACATGAAGCAGAGCAGGAGTGGCTGGCAGACCGTGCATATCACGATGAACTCTGTGGTACTTACAATAGAACCAAGTGCAATGAACGCTTTGACGAATTGGATGCAGGAAAGGCGGAATATGCACTCATCAATTTGGATCTAAACGGATTAAAGACTATCAATGATACGCTTGGGCATGTCCAGGGAGATCGGCTCTTGCAGGAATTTGCAGCCATCTTACAGACCGCTTTTTCTGGTATAGGCGAGGTCTTTCGTATGGGTGGGGATGAATTTTTAGTCTTGATCCACGAGGAACAGTTTCCGCAGATTGATCAGTGCCTGAATAAAATGATCCGCTTGGAAAAACGAAGATCCAGCGAACTAGCCTTTAATATTGAGGCGGCTTATGGTGTGGCAAAAAGCAGCGAATGCCCAAAGGAAGCCACACAAAAAGTATACATGCTGGCAGATGAGCGTATGTATGATATGAAGACAAAGCAAAAGATCAATCAGAGACTGCGTTAACCTTTGGTCTTTTTCAAGTACATGAAGTGGATTTATAGACAGTTTCCTCAAGCCATGTTATATTACCAATATAAGATTGTTATTTTTTTGACAAAAGTAGCAGGCTGACCACACAAGTATTAAAAAAGGGAGGAACCATACCAAATGTATGCTGACGAAAATGTAATTAAGATCAAACATGATGTACTTTATGAAGTAGCCAAATTAGCATTTGCAGATGAATTGGAAGAGAAGAGGGACGGCATTGCGCAGTCATTGATTCCGGGACCAACACCGCAGTTCCGCTGCTGTATTTATAAAGAAAGAGAGATTATCCGCCAGAGAGTCCGTCTGGCAGAAGGAAAAGCACCGGGAGTGCATGATGATGGCAACATTGTTCAGGTCATCAGTTCTGCTTGTGAGGATTGCCCGATCTCCAGTTATGTTGTGACGGACAATTGTCAGAATTGTATCGGTAAGGCATGTATCAATGCATGTAACTTTGGTGCGATCGAGATGGGACGACATCGTTCTCATATTGATCCGTCCAAGTGTAAGGAATGTGGTAAATGTGCCCAGGCTTGTCCTTACCATGCGATCGCAGCGCTGAAACGCCCGTGCAAGTTCTCCTGCCCGGTCGATGCCATCAGTTATGACGAGAATGGCATTTCCGTGATCAACGAAGAAAAGTGTATCCGCTGTGGACTTTGTATTCATAGATGTCCGTTTGGTGCCATTGGTTCCAAGACCTTTATGGTGGATGTCATCAAGGCAATCAAGTCAGAACATCCGGTATATGCATTGGTTGCACCGGCGACTGAAGGACAGTTCGGCGAGCATATCACTATGAACAGTTGGAAGAAAGCTATGAAGGCAGTCGGCTTTACCGATCTTGTGGAAGTAGGACTTGGCGGTGATATGACAGCAGCCTACGAAGCAGAAGAATGGGCTGAAGCCTACAAGAATGGCAAGAAGATGACCACTTCCTGCTGCCCTGCATTTGTCAATATGGTAAAGAAGCATTATCCGGAATTGATCGAAAATGTATCAACGACCATTTCACCGATGTGTGCCGTATCCCGTATGCTAAAGGCAAAGGAGCCGGATGCGATCACTGTATTTATCGGACCTTGTATCTCCAAGAAATCCGAGGTCAAGGATCATGCCATTGAGGGCAATGCAGACTATGCACTTACCTACAGTGAGATTCGTGCCATGATGCACGCAAAAGATGTAGAACTGGAAGATGATGACAACTCTTATCAGGAGTCATCCATCTATGGCAAACGTTTTGCAAATTCCGGTGGTGTTACCGAGGCAGTTTTGCAGAGCCTGAAGGAAAGCGATGATGAGATTGCAGCGACCGTCAACAAGTGTAACGGAGCCGCAGAGTGTAAGAAGGCACTTCTTCTGATGAAGGTCGGTAGATTGCCGGAAGACTTTATCGAGGGTATGATCTGTGAAGGCGGTTGTGTCGGTGGACCAAGTGCTTTCCGTCCGCAGGCTTCTTTCAAGAAGAACCGTGAGACGATCTTATCCGAAGCGGATGAGCGTGGTATCCATGAAAATCTGGATCATTACGATATGGATGCGTTCTCTATGCATGCAAAGAGATAAAAGAAACAAATACATAAAGACAACCGGAGCATCAAAACTCCGGTTGTTTTTCGTTTAGCCAGTCGACAAGAGCACAGAGACCTTCTTCGGAAAAGTCTGCTGTCTGGCGTGTCATCTTTTCTTCGTCCGTCTTGGCAAAGGCAAAAGGCCCTGGCCAGATGGTGGCTTGCAGTTTGACTTCTTTTTCGTCCTCGGTATCCGGGATGGGGATCTCTATCTTTTCCACGCGATAGCGCATATTGCCGTCGCTGCCGGTAAAGGGGGACTTTTTATAAAAATTGAGTGCTAATAAAGAATGACGATCGATCATGAAAAAATCCTTTCTTTGTATTATTTTCTTTGCTACTTTCTATTATAATATATAGTAAGAAAAAGAAGCAAAAAATTTGCTTTTTTTCCGGGCGATTATGCTATACTATATTCTTATCATAATGGCACTTGGGGAAGTGTTCATCACAGGAGGTTTTTATATGAGGGGATTTTTCAGAAAATGGGGAGCAGTGGCACTGGCGCTGGTCTTGTCGCTATCGGTATTTGTCGGTATGGATGGATTAAGTGTGCAGGCAGCAGAAGATCATGCAGAGGATTGGATGGCGGATATTGATGGGGAAACAATGCTGAGTTCGATCTCCATTCCGGGCACGCATGACAGCGCGACGCAGTATGTAGGCATGCGCTATATCTTTCAGTGTCAGGATACCAGTATCGCACAGCAGTTGGCCGATGGCTACCGCTACTTTGACATGCGTCTGGTCTTGGATGGCAAGGACGATGAGCAGACACTGATCTTAAAGCACAATTTTGCAAAGTGCAAAGAGGATGGCGGACTTTTTGCAAAAGCACTCAAACTTTCCAATGTCTTATCGGATGCCTATGCCTTTTTGCAGGAAAATCCGTCCGAGACGGTCATCCTTTGTATGAAGGCAGAAAACAGCAAGGATGATGTGGCACAGGTACAGAAACTTTTGTACGAACAGATCGATCAGAATCCTCAAATGTGGTATCTTGCCAATGAGATCCCGACCTTGGATCAGGTGCGGGGCAAGATCGTGCTGGCAACACGTTTTGAAGATGCCATGGGACTTGGCCAGCAAAAGAGCGGACTGCATTTTTACTGGGAAGACCAGGGAGACCGGGAAATCGTGGATGTGCCGTATGCGCTTTCTGCTATCAATGCAGACGCTTCCTTGTGGGTACAGGATCGCTATAATTACAACACGTCTGACAAACTGGATGCCATTGTGGACGATCTGGAAAATTGTCAGGCGGCGGATGATACCTTTTCCATTAACTTTACCTCGACCAGTGGCAGCGGTAAGGTAGGGCATCCAAAGAAATACGCTGCTACCATTAACGATTATCTCTTGGACTACGACTGGCAGACAGAGACATCTTATGGTATTGTAGTGGTAGATTTTGCGACAAAGGATTTGGCAAAATGCATTTATGAGACCAATACCTTTGTAAAATAAGATAGGATAGAGGGTGAGGTTTATGCCGCAGGGCAGACCCATGCCGGGAGAGATCTACCGGCATTTTAAAAATAAGACATATCAGATCCTTGCCGTGGCAAGGCATTCGGAGACCGAAGAATTGTATGTCGTTTATCAGGCTTTGTATGGAGATTATCAGACCTATGTCCGACCATACGATATGTTTATCAGTCCGGTAGACCGTGAAAAATACCCGGATATGAGTCAGAAATACCGTTTTGCCTATGTGGCATCCCCGGCAGAGACCATCTGCCAGTCCAAGGATATGCAGGCGGGCAAGGCATCCGTGGACGACACTACAAAAGCCCTGACACAGGAGCGGAAAGCCTTGGCACAGGAAGTGGCAGGACAGCCGGAAATACCTTTGGAAAAAGAGGCGGAAGTTGACGCAGAATTACAGGGCGTCAACCCACATTTCCTGGACTTTCTGGATGCAGATACCTATAGCAGAAAATATGATATCGTGACCGAAATGGAGGATGAACTGGACGATCATCTGATCAATCAGATGGCGGCATCCATAGATGAGATCATTGAGGATGGACGTCTGGAAGACCGCATCCTGCAACTGGAAGCCTGCCTTAGAACAAAGGCGCGGTATGAATTGAACCGCGCCAGATAAACTATTGGTAGAGAGCCATATTTACATTATGATAACGGCGGTCCATGGTGACATCCTGACCGAACCAATCCGGTGGCAGGAAGACCTTGGCTTCCTCAATGGAGGCAAATTCCACCTCTGCCATGATGAGCGGTTCCATATCGCCATGAAAGACATCAAGCTCGATGGTGTGAGGAGCAAGCGGGATGAAGTACCGGGTCTTGCTGATGATCTTACCGTCGGCTTTGGTGCGCAGATGTTCATAGGCTTCTTTGGTAAGAGGAAATTCACTTTCTTCCCTTGCCATCATCCCTTTGGACTTGTAGGTAAGGATATAGGCATCATCTTTCCTGCGGATACGAAGCACAGGATTTTCATTTAAGTAAGCCTGTTCGATCTGGCTGCAAGGATAAGAGGTCAGATCTTTTGGCAGATCTTTGATCAAAAATTTACGTTCGATTTCCATGAGATTCTCCTTTGGCGCTTTTTCTCATATTATAGCGCAGGCAGGAGCCCATGGAAAGAAGGAAGAAAACAAAAGAAAGAAATGAGGAAAAGATATGAGTAAAGTAGCAATTTGTATGGCAGACGGCTGTGAAGAGATCGAAGGACTTACCGTGGTAGACGTATTGCGCCGCGGTGGAATGGATATTGATACCGTATCCATTTCGGGGGATCCTTATGTGACAGGATCTCACAATATCGCTTTTTGTGCAGATAAGCTGATCTCAGAGTTGAATTGGGCAGACTATGATGGGATTGTTTTGCCGGGCGGGATCCCGGGCACACCGAATCTTGCAGCAAGTCCTGCAGTGACAGATGCCCTCAAATTATTTGGTGCGGAAGGAAAACTGATCGCAGCGATCTGCGCCGCACCGAGCGTTTTGGGACAGATCGGACTTCTGGAGGGCAAGGATGCAACTTCTTATCCGGGATTTGCGGAAAAGATGCCGGGATGCAATTACAAGACAGATGCCGTTGTGCGGGATGGCAATATCATCACCAGCCGCGGTATGGGAACAGCGATCGAATTTGCACTTGCCATCGTAGAATATTTTTCAGACCATGAGACGGCAGTTGCTCTTGGTGAGAAGTTTATCTACAACTATGGTGCATAAAAGATACTAATAATTTCCAACTATATTTTCCCGTATTATGTTCATACTAGCATTAGATAAATCTTCTACAAAAGACATCAGACAAGATTTGGTGTCAGAAGATTTGTCTTAAAATAAATCTGGAGGTAATGAACATGAGCGGATCTTCAAACTCAAATTCTAACAGAATGGCAGTTCCTGAAGCAAAGGATGCCATGAATCGTTTTAAGCAGGAGGTTGCCAGCGAGATTGGCGTGCCACTTAAGGATGGTTACAACGGTGAGTTGACATCAAAGCAGGCAGGTTCTATCGGTGGCGAAATGGTCAAGAAGATGATCATGAAGCAGGAACAGGAAATGAGCAAATAAGTTTGCCCAGACCTTAGAGAGCAGCCTCGGGATTATCCCGGGGCTGCTTTTTTCTTTTTTTAAAAAATTGCGAGGAATACATACATGAAAGAGTTTACAAAGGCTGCCATTGCAGATACTTTTATGGAATTGTTACAGGAGCACACGATCGACCATATCACGGTCAAAGACCTGGCAGAAAAATGCGGCATCAACCGGCAGACATTTTATTATCATTTTGCAGATATTTATGATCTGATGGAGTGGACGCTGGATAATGAGTTAAAGAAATTTTTGGAGCGCTATGATAAGACGGATGCGGACTGGAAAGAACAGCTGCAGCAGTTGTTCGTCTTTTTCCGTTTTCGCGGGCAGCAGGTCTTACATGCCTACGACTCGCAGAATCGTCTTTACTATGAGCAGTTTATCTATCGGCAGATGCTGCCCGCTATCCACAAACTGATCCTGACCTATGAGGAGGCAGAGACTTTGGCGGAGGGCAAGACCGAGTTTATCGAACATGTCTATACGCGCATGATCGTCAATTTCTTTTTGGATTGGCTGGATGAGGGCATGCCGGATGAAGAAACGGTGCGCCTGAGCGATTATGTCCGTTTTATGGAGGGAAGTTTACAGAGTACCCTGGTGACTTTTCAAGAGAAAAAGATATAAGAATTACTACAAATGTGCCTCGGTGTCAAAATTTTAGACATCGGGGCATTTTGTCTGTTTTATGAGAGAAAGACCAGCGTTATAGTAATAAAAAATTTAAGGAAATGGTTGGTGTTTCATATGAACAGATCAAGTAAATTAGTTCAATTTGGACTGAAAAAAGCATTCGGATATATTGAAAAAGATCCGGAGAAAAATCTTGTCAAATTACTCGACATCGTCGATCAGTTTGCAGGCGATGATCCGAATATGATGGGAAAGCAAAGAGCGGCATTTCGTCAGGTTATCGACGATCCCGACAATAACATGAATCAGTTGATGATGCGTGTGTTAAAGGATACCGATACCGAGGTCGTCAAAGCCATGTTTGAGAATTTCTTCCTCAATGCCAACTTTATCGGCTGGCAGACCCAGGAGGAAATGCGCAAGAAATATAACTGCAATATCCCATGGGCAATCCTCTTGGATCCGACTTCTGCCTGCAACTTAAAATGTACCGGTTGTTGGGCGGCAGAATATGGCAACAAACTGAACCTGACTTTTGATGAGATCGATTCTATCATCATGCAGGGCAAGGAACTGGGCGTTTATCTTTATATCTATACCGGTGGCGAACCGCTGGTGCGTAAGAAGGATCTGATCGCACTTTGCAGAAAGCACCATGATTGTCAGTTTTTGACCTTTACCAACGGTACCTTGATCGATGAGGAGTTTGCAGACCAGATGCTGGATGTAAAGAATCTGGTACCGGCGATCTCTGTAGAGGGATTTGAGGAGGCAACGGATGGCAGACGTGGAAACGGTACTTATGAAAAGGCTGTCCGTGCGATGGGACTTTTGAAAGAAAGAAAACTGCCGTTTGGTATCAGTTGCTGCTATACCAGCCAGAACTTAGATTCCATTGCCAGTGATGCTTTCTTTGACCAGATGATCGACTGGGGTGCTTACTTTGCATGGTATTTCCACTATATGCCAGTCGGAAATGACGCGGCGCCGGAACTTTTGCCGACACCGGAGCAGAGAGAATATATGTACCACAAGATCCGTGAAGTGCGCGTGACAAAGCCACTCTTTGCCATGGACTTCCAGAACGATGGAGAATATGTGGGCGGCTGTATCGCCGGAGGCAGACGCTACCTACATATCAATGCCAACGGAGATTGTGATCCTTGCGTATTTATCCACTATTCCAATACCAATATCCGCCACAATACCCTGCTTGAGGTATTGCAGTCACCGATCTTTATGGCTTATCACGATGGCCAGCCGTTCAACGACAACCACCTGCGTCCATGCCCGATGTTGGAAAATCCGGAGGCGCTGCAAAAGATGGTAGAAGTCACAGGAGCACATTCTACAGACTTGCAGTCACCGGAGACGGTAGATCATCTGTGTGCTAAATGTGAGGACTACGCTAAGAACTG